>NZ_BMPF01000004.1 GCF_014647455.2 Halarchaeum grantii
ACCAATCTTACAAGAGACACTCGCTACCGCTACACAACCGAGGTGTGAGGCTTAACTAAAGACGGATGACCCTGCATACGGGCAGCGGGACGAACACGGACGCCGACCTCTACTGGAACCGTGGCTCGGCCGTCTGGAACGATGGCGGCGACACCATCATCGTCACAACCGATACCGGCACCGAAGCCGCTCGCACCACATACGAATGATCGACGATGGCACCTACACGGCAGTCCTCGATCGCTTCGAGGGCGAGCAGGCCGTCCTTGTCCTCGAACAGGACGGCCAGGATGTCACTGACTATCCAGTCCCAGCCGAGCGGCTCCCCGAGGCAGGCCGACAACAAGACGCAGTGTTCGACGTCGCCATTGAAGGCGGCGACCTCGTCGACATCACGTACGACCCCGGGGAGACGAAGTCCCGCCGTGAGTCCGCACAGCAACGCTTCGACCGTCTCTCGAAGCGACCACCGAAACGCGACGAGTAACAGCCATATCGCGTTCGTGGAGTCCACCGATAGCGACACACCACCCACTTGCCGATGACTTCGACGCCGATACTTGAAAAGTGAAGACGAAGATACGAGGAGTGTGACGCGATACCCTGATCGCCGTCGCGACGAGGACGTATTTCGGCCCAGAGGCGAAGCAACCCGAGAACCAGATCACGTCCTCCAAGACGAGAAGCCACACGACCAATTAGCAAGTACCGGTTATCCCGAGCCGGGAGAAGCATCGTCGGCGTGTCTCGAGTGTGTCCAGTCTGTACCACCGACGAGTGAGCGATGTGCGTCGTGTCGCCGTGAACACGCGGCGTCGAAGACACCGACTCAGGACGAAGGCGAACCAGAGCGGGAGTTCCTCCACCTCGTCTTCACGCTCGTCCGAGCACGAACGGAGTACGCAGCGCTCGCGAAGGGGACAGCCGCCCACTCACTCCTCGTCAAGAAGGGCGACACCGCGATCCACGAGTGCGAACTCGTCGCCGATGGTGATGGCTCGCCGTCGCGAACGCTCACCAACCACTGGGGCAGCCTTCCCGACGTCGTCCAGGTGGAGAGTGACGTCGGCGAACGCCTGCTTCACCAAGCGTGTGGCCGCACACAGTGGAAGGACGACGCGGGCTGGGGCGGGCATGCGACGTACCTCTACGACCATGCCGGGGACGCAATCGACTCGCGGCAGCGACTCAGCACAGTGCGTGAGCAAGCAGAGGATGCTCTCTGGCTCGTTCCTGCACTCGCACTCCAACAGCCGTCGCGTCCCGATGATGCAGGGCAGCAGTCGGCCGCAACCCCAACACGGGAGACGCTGATGTGTCGACGCTGCGAGCGGGAAACCACCCATCGTTTCCGCGGCGCCGAAACCGGTCCAACCGACAAATGGGCCGGGCAGCCGATTTGGGACTGTCGAGTCTGTGGGACATCACGCCACGGCCCGAACCCATCGTAACCCGGAGCGCAGATCGGCCGATGCGGTTTGATCCCTTAGACATTGTGTGGATACCTGTGGATTAACCAGTGGGGAGTGACAAAGGATAGTAATGACTGAGACGTTTCTGACTGGAGATGAGGAATCTATTGATGAGCAAGGCCTCATCGCGGACGCTAGAGAGGACGTGTGTATTCTCCATATAGAAGACGATCAAAGCTTCTCCGAACTCGTCGCAACGTTTCTCCAGCGCGAACGCGACTACTTCACAGTCAAGACCGAAAACGACCCCCAAGGTGGACTCAGCCGACTCGAAGAAGACGACGTGGACTGCGTGATCAGCGACTACGATATGCCGGGGATGAATGGCTTAGACGTCCTCAAACGGGTCCGAGAGAAGCATCCGGATATGCCGTTCATCCTGTTCACCGGTAAGGGTAGCGAGGAAATTGCCAGCGAAGCAATATCGAAGGGCGTCACCGAGTACTTGCAGAAGGGCGGCGGGACGGAACAGTACGAGGTCCTGGCCAACCGCATTGAACAAGCCGTGGCACGGAATCGGGCGGAGAAACAAGTGACACGAGGGTTCCAGGCTATTGAAGCGGCACACGACGGTATCAGCCTCCTCGACGAAGACGGACAGTTCATCTACGTCAACGAGGCATACGCCGATATCACCGGGTATGACCGCGAGGAACTACTTGGCAAACATTGGGATCTCCTCTACCCGGAGAACGAACTCGACAGGGTCAATAAGGAGATGCTCCCCGAGGCCCGAGCGGATGAGTGGAAAGGGCGGACAATCTACACCCGAAAAGATGGCGACCCAGTCAAGGTCAACCACCGACTTGCCTACACGGAAGACGACACACTGATTTGCACAATCGCCGACATCCCAGAAGCTGAAGGGATACGAGAGGAGCTGTCGCTGAAGGAGCGCGCGATGGATGAAGCACCGATCGGGATAGTCATTACGGACCCTAGTCAGGAAGATAATCCAATCATCTACGCGAACGACGGATTTGTTGCGCTGACCGGATACTCGCGGGATGAAGTCATCGGGCAAAACTGTCGGTTACTGCAGGGGGAGGAAACACGAGAGGAGCAGAAAGCGGAGATGCGAGAAGCCATTGATGACGCGGAGCCAGTCACCGTCGAACTGCGAAACTATCGGAACAACGGCGAGTTATTCTGGAACCGCGTCAGCATCGCGCCACTTCTCGGCGAGAACGAAGAGCTAGACTATTTCGTCGGGTTTCAGCAAGACGTGACTGAACGCCGTGCGGTACAAGAGCGGAACGAGGAATGGATTCAGACGATCCAGGAGCTCGGAGGGGTACTGGCGCATGACGTACAGACCCCACTCGATGTAATCCGGGGCCGACTGGAATTAGCGCGGGACACAGGTGACGTCGAACACCTCGAGGACGCAGAAGCGGCCCTTGATCGAGTGGAAGTTCTGACTGAGGATCTGGCAGAGGTGATGCAAACCGGAGAGTTAGTAAATGAGAAGACGTCCGTCGACGTGTCCAGGTTGGTCAGGCATATATGGCGTACATTGGATGTAGGCGATGCGTCACTCGAAGTGGATACCGACATCCCCGAAGTGTATGCCGACGAGAAGGCGTTGCGGAGGATGTGTGAGAATCTGCTCGGGAATTCGTTGGAGCATGGCGAGGAGGACGTAACGGTTCATGTTGGAAGACTAGACGAGGAGCCGGGGTTTTACGTCGAAGATGACGGCCCTGGAATTCCACAAGAGGATCGGGAAGATGTGTTTATGCCGGGGTTCACGACGAAGGAAGATGGCACTGGATTCGGAATGGTGAGTGTGGCGCAAATCGTTGCAGCACACGGCTGGCAGATTCGGATACGGGACGGGATCGACGGCGGGACTCGGTTCGAAATATTCGCGACCACGATGTGAGACACTCCACGCTGAGTTAGGTCAGTACCTACCGCTCACCGCCGACACGCAGCGATGGCACGCTGTGGGAGACACACCGTGTAGAAGTGCGAGGCCGACTTCGTTCAGCGGAACCAGTGGTGTGGAACAGCCGTAACTGAGTATGCGTACATACTGCCGAAAGTGTATCCGGGAATCTCACTCAGCCTCACGGATGGTTTCTATCGCACGCTGGCGCTTTTCCACGATCTCATGGACGCGGTCTTTCTTATCCTCGATATCCTGTTGGTCACATATCCAGTACAGGTCAGTGTAAAACGCCACGAGTGCCTCGACTTCCTCGCCTGAGAGGTGGCCAATGTCATCGGCGTTACTCTCGTAGACAACCGGTTTTTCGACCGTCTGAGTGAGTGTTTCGTAGTCGCCGCTCTCGGCCATCTCGTCGATGTACGACAGTGCAGAGAGTTCCGTTCTGAATGCGCGACGGAGATGAGCGAGTGCTGCGTGGCGGCGACGCCAGAACAGAAAGTACGATCCTGCGATTGTCGCGACTGCCCCAATAATACTTCCCAGGACCAGTCCGACGATTGCTCCCGCCATACCCAATTTCCTCACGTCCGCAGGAAAGACGTGATGGCTTCCATCTACTCCTGACAATTTGTTCGCACGCTCTATCTCACGCTCACCGCCACCCTTCAGGAGTGCGACGACGGCGAGACACTCCAGATGTCGAGTGTAAATTGCCCAACCGCGCGAGAGATAGCCTGTATTCTGCGGTAGTCTCTGAGATGTTTATCACGCGGAGAGCGGCGACGCGCGCCCGAGGGGCGTGCGTCGGACTCGATGATGCACATGCTCATCTACGCGCTGGTAGAGGCATCGACGCGCGACGAAGCACTGGCGACAGGCACATCTGCGTTCGACCGACTGGTCGGCGTCGCCCCAGACGCCGACGCCGTGTTCGACTACTACGTGACGTTCGACGAGACGGACGTCACCGGGGCGGGCCAAGCGCGGTGGGGTGAGCGGCCGGCCGCGGCGCCGATCGAGTCGGACGCCGGCGAAGACCTCCTCGAGGCTGGCTGGGAGGCGACCATCAAGGCGTTCGAACAGAACCTCGCGGCTGTTCGCGAGGGCCTGGACGAACTCAACGACGAGGCGATCATGCACGATGAGGACCTCGTCCGGCATGCCTGCCACAACCTTGGCGCCTATCGCGGGCCCTCAATCGTCCTCTACGACGAACACGGACAGGGGATCCGCGACCGGGAGCGGCTCGACAGGATTCTCGACGGCGTCGAGTCGTGCTGGATCGTCCCCGCCGACGTCCACTACTGACGATGGCGGGCTACACGACTCGTCGACGGCCGCCGTGGCAGAAGCCGATCCCGAAAACCGCCTTCGGCTACTGTACGAGCTGTCAGGCGGTGCCGGCGGACCCGGTCTACGCCGCACGTGGCGATCAGCGCTGTGCGGACTGCTACTTTGAGGACGAACTCACTGAGACGAGCGACGCGTAGACACCCCGTGTGCAAAGTGTAAATATCCACCTAGATGGCGCTTTACGCGCTCTTAGGCAGTATTAGGAATTCGACTGATGGCGTGTTAACCAACAATTGGCAGTAGGGTCGGGACTGTGTTGGTTAAACTGGCCGAGCCGCGACCGCCGTCGTGTTTGTCGCCCCCGAGAGGGGTGCGGGAGTGCCTGAGTGGTGCTCTCGAACCGAACGATGAGTGGAACCTTCGACGACCACGCGACGGCACAGACCACACACCACCAGGGCGAGATTCGTTACATTGGCTCCCGGGAGCAGGGCGAGACGGTCGTGACGACGCACCCCGGTGGGCAGCGCCTCGCACCGGAGCGCAGCCTCCGAATTGCCCGGCATAGTCCGAGCGGATTCGCCGTCGGCTATCGCGGCAGCGGCCCGGCACAGCTCGCACTCGCCGTCCTCCTCGACTACACGGACAACGCCGCGCTCGCCCGCGAACACTATCAGACGTTCAAAGATGAGGTCGTCAGCCAACTCGAGTACGGTGCCGATGGCACCTGGACGCTCACCGACGCCGATATCGAGCACGTCCTCCCCGACGACGTCGCACCAACTGCCTAACCACCTCCACTGACAATGTCCGATACGACTAATTCTTCGAGCGATGCGACCGCCGACCAGCCGACCGAAACCCAGCACGTCGAACGCACCGACGTCGGCGTCTCAATCACCGTTCAACTCAAACGTGGCTCCGGAACGCGCGACGAAGACAAAATCAAGGGCAAAGTGAAAGCCGAGACGCTCGCCGACGCCCAAGAGGACATGGACGTCCTTCGGGAGTATCTGCATCGGATCGCTGAGGATGCACGACAGATCCAACCAGAAGTCAGGGACGACTAAGGGCGAGCGTCAAGGACTCCGGTAGCGTTTGTCGTCGCCGCGAGCGGGTGAGGCGTACATTCATGCCTGGCCAAAAGAGCGACGACGCGAGTGTTCTGACGCCCGAACAGCGACTCACACCGGAGAATCTCGACGTCCTCCGCGCGTGCATCGTGACGATTCCCGATATCGAGACCGCCCGAGCGTGTGTCGCCTACGAGAACGCGCATCAGAATCGTGAACCGATCCTTCGGCGGCTCGCACAGAGAGCGAGCGAACTTCGAGATGAGAAGTGAAGCATCACCTCCGAGTGGTCACCGACGCCGAAGCGTCCAGACGATTTCCTCAATAATCTGGTCGAGAAGTGCGTCGGTGATTCGGCCCTGCCACGGATCGTCGATCGCGGCGTAGTCCGGTGGTGCTTGGATATTCGTGGCGCGTGGCGTATGGAGCGAGAGCGGAAGGATGTAGGATTGCTCGGGAGTGCCACCCAGCTCCCAATAGTGGTCGTAGAGTGGATGCGCGACGGCGTGGTCCGTCGTCGTGAGCGTACACCCAACAAACTGCTCATCTTCAAACGGGTGAGTTCGGGTACTGACGATGCAGAACATCCGGGAGACGTTCGCGCCGTTCTTGAACGGGTCGACCGTCCAGACGACGTCTCCCGGCTGGTAGTCACGGCCAGCTGCCTGCATCAGTGGTCCGAGGACTGCTGGGCAGCACGGTTCTCGCCGGACTGCTCCTCGTCGTCCGTCTCTGAGGGGTGTAGCTGATCCGGTTGTGCGTCCGCCCACGCCTCTGCCTCCTCCTCACTCGCGATAAGAGGCCCATGCTCAAGTGTGAGCGTCGAGAGGAGATCGGAGAACCGAATCGCTTCCGCAACCCGACTGAGGTCGCGGGTGAGCGCCCAATGGTGCTTGCGGTGCCGAACGAGCCCTCTCTCCTTGAGCCGTGAGAGGTTCGACCCGACCGTGTTCGGATTGCGGTCGATCGCGGTCGCGATTTCACTCCGAGTGAACGCGGCATCGCGGTTCTCGAGGAGAAACTCGATGATGAGTTCAGCGGTCGTCCGCTCCGCCTCCTCGCCGTCTTCAAACTCCTCGATATCGATCGGCATACCGCCTAGTACGGTGTGCTGGTGGATAAGTGTGCGGGTGAATGGGTGTGCTTCCTGCACGGTCCAGTTTATCGAGCCACCCGAGAGGGCGGAGGCATTCAGTGATGAGCGATACACCAGATCCAGAGATTCACCATCAAGCAGCGTTCAGTGACGATGGCGGGCTTGAAGTCCAGGAGTCGAGCGTCGAAACGTCTCTCGAGGATTTCGGCGCCGACGTCGACCATCGCGACCGTGAATCCCGACGCGATCGACCTGAGGCTAGCGAGTTCGGCGTCGACGACCGCCCCGAAGTACAAGACTCAAGTGAGTATGACGAGCAGGCCGCGCTCTTCCCCGACACCGACGACGACCAGCAGACGCTCACCGGCGAAAACGCCGCGACACGCTGTCTCTTCGACGACTGATCACGATCCGATTGACAACCAGTATCTGATTAACCAACAGAAAACCTGAGGTGATACAAATTGTTGGTTAATTAGTCCTCGGGATACCCGTCAGCTTCGACGAGCTCGATAACGTCCCAGACCGTGAGGACAGAGATGTAGTCCTCGTAGTACGTATTCGAGAGAATCGCTCGAATTGTTGCTTCCGCGTTCCGGTCGTCCATGACGATTCCGATGGAGTCGTAGGCAGTCGAGGCGAGGAGCATGATTGCGGTGCCGGCGAGGCCAGCATCGGTCTTCCGCAATTCGTCTGGTGGCACATGCTCAATGTCGGCGAGACGTTGCTGGATGCGGTCCATCACGACTGCCGCCGTCGGACCATCATAGACACTCACACCCTCTTGCACGGGCTGGGCGGTGCTAATCCAGGACTCGGACTGCGCCTTGTGCAGCCAATCGGCACTGATCCAGCCCTGCTGCTCCTCGATTTCTTCGCAAACACGCTGACTCAGATAGAGCTGGATCCCGTTGCTCTTGACGTGATTTATGAAGGCCTGATAGCGATCGTGGCCAGGGCCGCCGAGCGTCCGGAGAAAGCTCGTATCCAAGACGAGTGCATTTGGCAGGGGCGAAATCGCGCTCACGCGTCAACAACGTAGGGAGCGTCAGCGATCGTTCGCTCGTGGACGTCATCGCCATGGTTGGGGAATGCAGGGTCAACCGGACTAATGCGACCGATGATCGCTTCGATGGCCTGTGAGACTGCGATACCTGCGGCAGCGGGAACATCAAGCGCCGCAGCAATGCCACGGCGTGTCTGCTCACCCCGAAGATACGCGTCCGTCTCACCGACCGCGTTGAGTAACGCCGCGTCCCCATAGCGCTCGCGGAAATACGCGATATCGTCGTTGGCCGTGCTTGCCCCATAGACCGCAATGATGACCGGTGAGACGACGAGTTCGCCGGTCTCTGTCTCCCACGTCCCGACGACTGGCTCGACCGTCCAGAGCGCGGCGCCGTCCTCGTACTCATCACGTTCCTCGGCGACGCCGAGCTCAGCCAGCTCGTTCGCGTACTTGTACGCAGTGCTCTTCACGATACCCTGGCGGTCCATCGCTCGTTTCACCGTCGTCGGCGAGTTCAGGAGGAGATCAGTGTAGAAGTAGGCGAGATCGGCGTCTGTTAGGAGTCGCTGCACAGCGAAAAACATCGAGACGCCCGACTCGTCACGTCCGACGTCTCCAATCGGTGCACCAGCCATTGTAGTCCATAGTACGCGAACTAGAGACTAAAGGATTGCGCTGCCGCGAACAGGTTTGTTGGCCCCGGGAGGGGTGCGGGCGCGCCCGCGAGGCGCGTCGTCGCGATCACATCCATGAGTGACGCACAAACAGAGGCAGCAGTCGCGTTCGAGGATTCGAGCTCGCGAAGTGAATCGATGACCGAGACGATCGAGGCGTGGGTTGAGGACCTCATCACGCACGTCGAGGAGGCACGCGGAAGCGAGGCGTTCCAAGAGTGGCTGGACGTACAGAGTCGGTTCCACGACTACTCCTACCGAAACACTCTCCTGATCACCCTCCAGTGTCCGGAGGCGACGAAGGTCGCGGGCTACCGAGCGTGGCAAGAGGAGTTCGACCGATACGTCCAGGAAGGCGAGAGCGCCATCTGGATCTGGGCACCCATCATTACGAAGCAATGCCCGGAGTGCGAGAACTCGCCGAACTACCACGAACGGAGTGATTGTGAGTACGACGAGACGCCACCGGAGGAGTGGTCAGAGGGACTCGTCGGCTTTCGGCCGGCATCGGTCTTCGACGTCTCGCAGACCGAAGGTGAGCCACTCCCCGAACTCGAGACGGCGGCGACCGGCGACGCCGGCGACCTCGTCGCAGTCCTCGAAGACGCAGCTTCGGAACTCGACGTCGAGGTGCGCATCGTCGACGCCGACGAGTGGATCCATGGGCAGGCAGAGGGTATCTGCAAGCCACGTCAGTCAGACGAATCACCACTTGTTGAGGTTCGTGGTCGTGCGAATGAGGCTGACCTCGCGGTGACGCTCGTCCACGAACTCGCACACGCCCTCCTCCATGGCGCCATCAGCGACCCACTGGCGCGCTCCGAGCAGGAACTCGAAGCCGAGGCCGTCGCATACATCGTCGGCCGCCACTGTGACCTTGACACAAGCAATTCGTCGTTCTACCTCGCTGCTTGGGCCGGCGACGATCCTGAGGCAATCCGGGAGCGATTCGGCCGAATCAGCCGGACAGCCCAACAGCTCATCGACGTCGTTGATTCTGAAACCGCATAGCGACCCAAACGCCTCACACTAGAAGACGTCCTTTTCAGTCAACTATCCAATAGTAGTGAGCGCGAATGGTAGTGCACACTACGCCGCCAGTAAACATGGGGTTATCGGGCTGACTCGACGGGCGACCGTTGATTACGCTGACGACGGCATTCGCTTCAACGCCGTCTGTCCTGGCGTGATCGACACGCCGATGGTCCAACAGGCGGGTGAGGATAATGCTGAGGAGATGGACCGCATCACTGCAGGAATTCCTGCAAGGCGACTCGGTGAACCCGACGAGATAGCCGATACTGTCGTCTGGCTCTGTTCTGAGGACGCATCCTACGTGATGGGGCAACCGATAATTGTCGACGGTGGATTGCTCGTCCAATAGCAGGAACATTTGACCGGGATGAGTGTTCTGCTGCCGTTTTGGCAACGGCGGAGTACGCTCTCAGGCCCACCAAAGTCCGGCTTATTTCAACCTTCTTTTGTCGGGAATCCTACATCTAGAGAGCCAGAAGCAACTGTCTATCTCTGCCGCAAGAGGATCTACACCTCTGTCCGGGTCTCGTGGCGCACCTGTTATAGAAGTGCAGGCGCAAAATCCACAACTTCAGTCGTGGTTTTGCGCCGTAAGCTTGACTGGTCAACTAACCCTCGCGATCTTTGTGCGCAGAGAACCGGCAACTGACTCGGTGTTTGCCACGGCGAGAGCCGGAATCAAACAAGTCAGCTGACCGCACCACCCGACACAAAATCTAAGTACTACACGAGGGGAGAATCGATATTAGCGACCGCACTCCCCACCAATGTGGCAGATGCCGCGTACATCGTGGCAATGGGCTGTTCGATTGATGAGCTCGTGCCGGACGGCTGGGACGAAACGGCCGAACGGTGGGAGATTGAAGATCCGAGAGATGACGATTTAGATGCCGGTCGGAATCAGCGCGACGAAATCCGGCGTCGCGTCGGAGAGTCCTTTGATCGAATCGGGCTGTCGAATGAGTGACCACTAACCCAGTACCATGAGTCAGGAACAAGTCTCAGTCGAAGCGGACGAAACGACGCTACTGGATACGTTCCGTCAGTTCTTCGCACTCGAACGGGACGTGCTCGTGCTGTCGCTGGCGATGTTCGCGTTCAGTCTTGGCTTCCAGATGACCAGCCGATACATTCCCGAGTACATCGTCGCACTTGGGGCGTCCGGATTCGTTGTCGGCCTCTTCGGAACTGTCAGCAACATTGTCTCGGCGGTATTCCCGTATCCTGGCGGCGCGATTTCGGACCGTCTCGGGTCGCGGTATGCACTCACGCTGTTCGGGTTGATTTCGACACTCGGATTCGGGGTTTGGTCGATCGCGCCACATCTCGGCGTGGTAACCGTCGTCGGCGTCGAAATCCAGCCTTGGATCTGGATCTTCGTTGGCCTGCTGCTAGCACAGGGCTGGAAGTCGTTCGGGCTGGGTGCAACGTTCGCCGTCGTCAAGTAGGCAACCGACCCCTCAAAGTTGGCCGCTGGCTTCGCTAGCACTGAGACGTTCCGGCGAACGGCCTTCCTCATCGGGCCGGTACTCGCGGCCGTCCTCATCAGCTTCCATCCGGACTTTACCGTGGGCTTTCAGTATATCCTCGCCGTCGCCGTCGTCTTCGGAATCATCGGAACAGTCGCTCAGCACGTCCTCTATGACGCTAATGAGGACTCCATCGGCGACTCTTTCGAGGGGCTGGCACAGATTCGGGCGGACCTCCGTGAGACGCCGTCAGCGCTCCGGCCGCTGCTCGTTGGTGACACGCTCGTCCGGTTCGCCAACGGAATGGTGTATGTTTTCTTCGTGCTTGTGATCACCCGATTTTACCGGGTTAGTTTCGAGACGACCGTCTCACTGGCTAGCTTCTCATACGCACTCGATCTCTCGCCAGAGGCGTTCTTCGGCTTCCTGCTCGGCATCGAGATGTTAATTGCCCTCATCTCGATGGCACCAGCTGCGAAAGTCGCCGAGCGAGTCGGCCTCAAACCCGTCGTCGCGTGGGGGTTCGCTGTCTACGCCCTGTTCCCCATCGTACTCATCAGTGGGCCAGAGGTTCTCACGTCGGTCATGTCGCACCAGTGGGCGATGGTACTCATCTTCGCGTTCTCCGGGCTTCGGTTCGCTGGTCTACCCTCGCACAAGGCGTTGATCGTCGGTACGGCCGAGCAAGGTGCTAGCGGACGTGTGACTGGCACGTACTATCTGCTGCGGAACACGGTCGTTATCCCGAGCGCCGCGCTGGGCGGCTCTCTCTGGGAGTTCGTGAGCCCGAAAATCGCGTTCACAATCGCAGCAGTGATTGGGGTCGTTGGGACTGGCTACTTCCTCGCATTTGGAGAGGAATTCGAAGCCTACATCTAAATCAACCCAAGAAGTAATACAGCTATTGGGCTGACTACCCCTGTATCCCTCAGCTGAACTCCTTGCAAGGATCAACAAATTTGTGTCGGCATGTGGGGTACCTGGACTGAACTCTCCTTGCTGAACACGACGGGGTTTGCGAACCTTTCTATGACACGCTGTTCGAAAACATCTACCCGGGTGTCGAACAAGGATCTGGAAGAAGCGGAAACGCCACGCTTCTGCTTATCTCTCGGCATTCCGAGGGCGTCAGCGCACTACGATCACAGTCCGTCCGCATATACGACGCGATGTCGATCTCGTCGCGCTCCAGCGGCATGAGTGCGTGGTGTTGTCTGTCGTTATCGAAATCGTGTAGAGACGGCGCACACATACCGGCACAGGTTTCACCACTGGTAGTGGCCTCACACGGTAAGGGCTTGTTGTGGGTTCAACAGGTATCCATATCGAAGCAGGTGGCGAGTATGGAGCATCGCGTCAACCTACGCAACATTGTTGACGTCGGCCGTGCGGGCGGTGAAACGAGCAAAGAGAGGACACTGGCGTCGCAGGCGAGTTCGGATCGCTGTGGCAGTCAGCCGTCGAGTTCAGCGACAACATTCTCGTCGAAGACGCCCCGCGAGATCGGACTCACAATACAATCACTTACTCAATGTCAAGCTCGAATTGTTTGTTCTCGGCGACGGTGTTGAGGACGACGCTCGTCGAGGATTGCTTGATGTCGGCGTCGCCGAGTAGTTCCTTGATGAGCGTGTTCATGTCGTCGGTATCGCGGAATTTGCCGACCGCAATGAGGTCGTAGTCGCCCGTGATCTCGTAGACGGACATCATCTGTTTGTGTTCGCTGAGCCGGTCGGCAAGGTTGGGCAATGAGCCGCCTTCGGCCTTGAGTTGGAGGATTGCCGTGACGTCGTAGCCGAGTTTGCCGTAGTCGACGATTGGGGAGTAGCGCGTGATGACACCAGCATCCTCGAGATCACGCAGGTGGTTCGAAACCGTCGTCACAGAGACGTCGAGTTCTTCAGCAAGGTTGCGCAAACTCGCACGCCCATTCCCGAGAAGAGCGTTGACCAGCTGTGTATCGAAGTTCTCGTAGGCCATATCGAGGGCATGTAAGAAGAGAACTAATGTATGCCGGATCTACCTACCATTTACCCCGCTATGACTTGTACATTTAATCGAATTTCTGTCGACGTGCCTCAAGTGCTTTTTCGACGATGAGGTCGGTGACTTCGGGAATGGTGCGAGCGATTGCGTCGTCAAGCTCGCGACCCGTGATGTCTTTGACGCCGTGGTCGCGGAGTTTGCGTTTCACCTCGAAGTCGAGCGCTTCCTCCCATTCGTCCCAAGATTCTGGCCGGGGATAGACGGCTTTCTGCTGGACGGCGTCGAACTCGAATGCGGGACCGGATTCGGCCGGGTCTACCTCAGGTGAGGTACCTGAGGTGGCTGAGTCAGCTGAGGTATCTGTGGTAGCTGGCTCTGGTCCAGTACCCGAGACAGCTGCCGCATCTGAGTCAGATGCCGAGTCCGTCACCGATCGATCGGCTTCCGTGTCCTTCTCGTCGTCATCAACGCCAATGCTGGCGAAGCGGTTGTCGTCAGGCATCAACATCACCTCGTTCGACGATATCCGCAAGTTCATCCAGTCGCGGCAGCTGGTCGTTCTCCGGGTCGTACGCAGCGAGCGGTTTCCCCTCACGATATGCACGGCCGAACGCGACCCGCTTTCGAAGTCCCGGCCCAGGAGACTCGTCAAACTGCTCGGAGCGCGCAAACTTCGGAAGGCGATCAGCCCACGGGGAGTCTTCGATATCGCGAATAATGCGTTTCTCCTCCCCGTCGCCCTCGAGAATATTGGGAACGAGTGCAAGGACGTGCACGTCGATACCGCCCTCGTTGCGGAGCGGTTGGAGTTGCTGTTCGACCATCCGCTGGAACCCCGAGATTGACGCTTCTCGCATCTTCAGTGGAACGAGGACATGTTCGGTGCCGACAAGCGCCGAATCAGAGAGCGGCCCGATGCTCGGTGGGCTGTCAATGATGATGTAGTCGTACTCGTCGCCGAGCAACGGATCAATGATGTAGTTGCGCACACGCGTGACTCCGTATGCGCTTGTCCGAAGCTGGTTCTCGACCTCATCAAGGTCGCGATGGCTCGGAATGACGTCCATCCACTCAGTGTGACGGATGAGGTCGTGGATTTCGACGTCAGAATCTGCATCCCAGACATCGCCGAGGTTCGCATCCGCCTCGTAATACTCCTCGAGGCCAACACCTTCGGTGGCGTTCCCCTGCTGGTCGAGGTCGACGAGGAGAACGTCGTGGCCACGTGCATCAAGTCGTTCGGCGACGTTGATCGCGACAGTCGTCTTTCCGACGCCGCCCTTCTGCAGGGCGACGGTCACCGCCCGTGGTTCTACTGAATCGGCCATACCGAACCCACAGTAGCCAACATAGTAAAGCTACCTACGCCACCCACCCCACCTAAGGTACCTAAGCTAGCTAACTCAGATGAGGTGGTTAGAGAGGTTGAAAAGGGGTACAGAGGCGTGAAATGCTAGCTAGGCAGCGCACTCGTATCCAAGAGTCACCCCAGCGGAACCACCATGCGGTCTCTCCTCAAAGATCAATCGAGACACCACACTATTTCATACCAGATTGGGTATCAACCCCATATAAAATCAGCCACCGCGCTATTTCATACCAGATCTCGCGAAGGGCAGGTTCAAGCTTAAAGAACAGCACCCCGCCGTTTCATCCCAATCAGAGCTAGAGCCGCAGACGGGTTGAGTTAAAAATACACCACCCCCACTATTTCATACCAAGTGCGAGAGTGTCCCATACATTACTTCCACGAATCAACACTGGATTGCGTCTGCGTGGCCTCACGAGCCGTTGATTGTTGGCCCGCAAAGGACTCAAGCTCGTCAATGAGTTCTGTCGAGAGGAGGTCGGACCTTTCAGGCATCCCTGACGGTTCTGTCTCACCGAGGACGCGGAGTATCATCTCGTAGTCAACCGTATCGAGTTCGTAGACGTATCCGGACTTCCCAGGGCCGCCATAGTTGTCCTTGCGGTTGAGCAGGCCTAGCTGGTACATTTCCTTGAGGTAGTCCGCTACCCGCCGCTTCGACGTCGTCTTATCAAGGAGTTCGCCCGAGAGCTGCTTGTACTTCGGGTAGAGGCTTTCACGGCTGATCGGCGTCTCGTCACGGATATCGTGCAACATGATGACGCTGAGTGTTACTTTCTGCTGCTCGTCAAAGTCAGATGTGACCTCGTAAATCCGATCGCGTTCCTTCTCCTCCTGATCTCTCTTCTCCTGTTACTGGCTGGTTCGATACCGCTGTCCCTACTCATCCACACGGGAAAACAAATCAATAGGGGTGTCTGTCTCCCCCTTCTCGATACCTACTCCCCATCCTCAACAGGGCCCTTGTATTTCGAAGTGACCTTGTCCCCCTCTCGCCACTGCCAGTAGTAGTAGCGGTTGTCGTTAATCTCCTTGATGGTAAGCGTCGCTCGCGTCGGAACGTCGTCCGGGAGCTCTTCGGGGCGGTCCGCTACTTCGTCTTGGTCGTCCTCTGCAAGCCGAGCCTCTCGCTCACGGTACTCGGCAAGCGCGTCAGCATAGCGCTCAACCGCTCGGAGTTCCTCCGCCGAACAGCCCTCCAGTGATTCGACGAGGTCACTCGAGAGTTCCTGTGGTGGTGTCGGTGGTGAATCGGACATCGTATGGGGCGCCTTAACCAACTGACACGGAGATTGCTTAGGTGTGTTGGTTAAGGCCCTGGAACAGCCATCAAACCACGAACAGACATCTTCCAGAGCCGGCTTAGGTCGCGGTTTGTACCTGTCTTCTTGTTAGCTGTTACACTCTGATGCCGTATGTCGGATCTTGTCGTTAAGGCTGCGGTGAAGGATGCACTGGCAGAGAAGAACGTCGCCGGTGATTTCTACGCGGCGCTGGACGAGGAAGTCGAAGAGCTCCTGGAGGAAGCAGCGGCACGCGCTGAGTCGAATGGGCGTAAGACCGTCCAGCCGCGCGACCTCTAGACAGGGTCTCGACACTCTTTTCACTTGACGCTCGCCCGCTAGTTGGGCGTTCTCCCTATATTAACCAACAGCGACCTGGTTTTCACGTTCTCTCGTTGGTTAACTCTCCTACCGGGGAGTTTCGGGAAGGCAGCTATCTGGCCGCGGGACACGTCCGTATCGGATTTACGTTAGTGCCCCAGCGCGAGAGCGGCGCCGGCGTGTCAACCAAGTACTTTGGAACGGTCGCCGGCAAGGACGGCTTCAAAATCGTAGACACCCCGTTTGCAAAGTGAGATTGACAGCGGACTTCCACAAGAAGGGGAGGCCCCGTTTGCAAAGTGAGATTGACAGCGGACTTCCACAAGAAGGGGAGGCCCCGTTTGCAAAGTGAGCAGTCGAAGTCTGCCGTTAGGAAGCGAACTCCTTGAGATTCGATCGGGCAATCGTTTTAATCGTCTCTTCGTCCTCGATAATCTCCGAAAGGAGAGGGTCATCCTTCGCAATAATTTGAACGATCGATTTTGGGTTGAGATGAGGAAACGCGTATTCTGAGAACATCCCCTGCTCGTTCCCACGTCCACGTCGGTTATTCTTGATGACCTCGTACGTCGAGAGCTCCCGCATCCACCGCAGATAGCTGTGCTTCGAGCGCACCTCCGAGTTCGACTGTTCCTGAACCCATCGATACAGTGTGTATCCCACAGAAGAAGGGACACAGTTCGAACGAAGGATCGGTTCTCGTTCCAGAACCGGATCGCCATGAATCGCGACGAGAGCTGTCGCGAGGAGAGAAACTTGCTTCTGATGGGAGACTTTCTCGACGATATCGGCGACGTAGTTCTTTTCGACTTCATCACGCGCCTGCTCCACGTGCCGTTCAAGAACCATGTCGTCCTCAAGGCGGTTGACGATGTTACCAGCTTCACGGAGGAGATCAATGGCAAATCGAGCGTCACCCTCCCCCTGAGCGCTAGCGGCAGCGACGAGCTCAATTACGCCGTCACCGAGAACACCCTCTCGGAAAGCATCACGGCGGTATTCGAGGATCTCGGTTAGTTCGTACGCATCGTAGTCATCGAAGGAGATTTCAGAGGGATTGAACGTGCTGGCGGTCCGAGAGTTGAGTCCATCCATGAGGCTCCTCGGACTATTCGTCGTCACGATCAGAGAGATAGAGGAGTCCATGTTCCCGATCCGTTTCGATCGAGTAAGATTGTAGAGAATATCCGAGAAGGCGGGAACTTCGTCCTTGGCGCGTGTCTCACCGACCAGGAGGTCCAGTTCGTCGAGGACGACGATAGCGAGGTCAAGATGTTCGTCGATGATTTCGAAGATACGGTCGTACTTCGAGCTGGTAGAGATACCGCGCTTTGCGGTCTGCTCGAGGTTGAGACTCGCTTCAAGAGAATGCGCGATCTGGTGTACAGCCTCGTGTTCCGATTTCTTGTGTTTTCCGTTGACCTCAATATACTCGATTTCGATGCCTCTCTCGGCGCCGATTTCCATCGTCTTGTTGGCGACGGTTCCGGCACAAAGCGTCTTCCCGGTCCCAGACGGACCACGTAGGAGCATATCCTCTGGGTGCTCGTCGTGGAGAGCAGGCTTGAGAGTATTAATGATGAGATTGAGCTGTTCATCACGACCGACGATGCGGTCTTCATCGACGATGGTCTCTGGTTCGATGAGATCCTTGTTTCGGAAAACGGAGTGATAGTCTCCGGCTAACTGCTCCGAGATGGAGAGCGGTCCTGACTCATCAGACATACACAGGACATCACCTCACTTTGCAATAACCCTTTCGACGATATGCAGAGTTAGGCGGATACCCTCACCCCGTTTGCAAAGTGAGCCAGGGGACAAGAAGAGATGGCAGTTGGAACAGAGCAGAAAACCATATAGGTATAACTATTGGTAATCAGTAAACGGTTCCAGGTACTGCAGTACGGATTTAGTTTATCTACCATATACATAAATCCTTCTCTAATTCAGGGTCACTTCAGCTGGTCATCAAGGGTCATTCTCGTGGATTACCTGCTTACACCCGCACCGGGTCATCTACCGCTCGTTCTTTTTCGCTAGCTCACTTTGCAAACGGGGAGGGGGTGGAAAACGGACATCACTCAACAACGACTACATTGGAAGTCGACCATCCGGCCGTGGGACTCGTCCGTGCTTGATTTCGTGGTCGACGCGACGGAGATGCTTGCAACCACCGTCGGGTTCGCGCTGTTGGTAGTCCGGACAGGAGCACGTCTCGGCGACGAACCTCGACGTCGACGACGAAACGTTGTCAGATCGGAGTGAGACGGAGGGGATAATTAATCGATATAGCCGTCGCTGGGGCATCGAGAACAGCTATAAGACGATCAAGGATTGCCTCGCAATGACCACGAGTAAGAACTTCTCAGTGCGGTGGTTCTACTTCGGATTCGCCGTCCTACTCTACGATATGTGGCTGCTCGTGGACTTCGTCATCCAAGTGAGTTTAGACTGCGTCGAGCAGCGGACGAAGCCTCGCCTCCCTGCGAGGCGGTTCCTCGAGTTCGTTCGCTCGTCGCTGCTCGTCCCACCGTAACCTCGTGAAGAGGCCGGTGTGAGCGGGTGGCGAGAGGCATCGCTATCGACTCGTCGAGAAAAATCACCGGTTTTGCAACGAACTCGGTTTTCCGGTCGGTTTCTCGGAGGCTGAACGGGCTCGATCGGGGTAACAGAGGCACGAATCGTCGAACCATGGGCCAAATTTCGCGGGTTCTCGTGCACATTCGGAGCGACTGGGGTATCTATAGTTCCGAACGACAGAAATTGTGCACGAGATCCGTGACTAGCTCTCGGTCGAAATGGTCCTGTACGCCCTTCCCACTGAGAACTCGAAACCACGACAAACTGGTAAGCCTACACACCACTGAGAATGCACACCGACAAAATCTGTGCATGAACCTTGCTCATGCTGAATCGGGAACTCACTCTACTTTCACTCATCTCACGTCTAACACTCTTATCGATGGATGTCCTAGTAGCACACAACAATGTCCATCGACAGGAAAACGTTCGAGAACGCGAGCGAGGACGTGCTTGAGGACCTCTCTGCTCCTGAACTGGTGCTCGGCTTTCTCGCAGCTCACGAGGTTCGGGCGTTCAAGGCTCGCGAGATCGCGTCCCAAATCGGCGTCGACGAAAGCGCAGTTAGTACGGCGCTCTCGCGGTTGAAGGACCGTGACCTCGTCGAACACAAGGCAACGTACTGGGCGGTGACCGACGACGAGGAGCGCCTCGAAGGATACAGCGGCTACGGACGGGCGACCACGCTGTTCAACGAGCAGCTCGGCGAGGAAGATACGGAGGCATGGCGTGAGCACGCACCCGATGAACCACACCCGAGCGTTGAGGATGAACAGTGACCGCTGGAGAGACGCTTATTTTCGAGCGTGGCGATGTCGTCTACGGGGATGATCCATTCAAAGGCGAAGAAGACGCGCGTCCCTGGCTCGTTCTCTCGAACCACGACGGGCGTCCGTTCCACGGCGAGCAGTATATCGCGGTGACGCTCACAACGAAATCCTGGATGGACGGACTGATCAAGATTCCAGAGGGGAGTTGGCGTCGTGGTGGGACCCCGGATGACAGTCGAATCGTTCCGTGAGGTGTCCAATCGATCGACCACGAAGATATCGACTTCTGGCAAGGCTGTCTTGCCAGCGATCTCGTTGATCAGGCGGTGGCTGCGCTCGTCGAAGAACTACAATAGCTTCTTCGCGGTTTCGCTTGAGCAGAGGTGGTGAAATGGCTTAGATAGGCATGCGAGCTGAATATCACACGTAGCTATCATTCGTACGGAGCGCGAACCTAGTAAGTAAAAAGACAGCCTGTGTTTCCTGACCCACGTCAACTGTGGCATTCGTTAGCTATTTCAACGGAATGGGAAGTATTATCTGTCCCCTAAATGTCGATTAAGTGATGCGACCGGAGAAGACGTTTCTCTTCCACGACGACGGCGGACCCGAGAAAAATACCGTCCACGCACTACTAAAAACACTACACGATACACACCCGAAAACCACTCTTGACTTCCTACGAGCGGCAACCCACGACGATCCAACCGACTGGGGAACCGACCTCCATTTCGGATACCGAAGTGAAGTCACAACAAGCGACCCACAAGACGAACCTCGCTACCTCGTCGGCCTCTCAACTAATAACCGCCTTCTCCGAGGCGAACCTGGAGACCAAGACAGTCAGATTGACGCCCGAATCCAAGCCTATGAGGGTGAAGAGCGAAAGGCGACGATCTTCATTGAAGCCAAAGTCGGCTCAAATACACTCAATGAAGGCCAACTTCGAAGATACGCGAAGGATTTCGATATCACCGAAATCAAAGACGATACGTCGTGGACACAAATCCAATGGGCAGATGTCTATACAACACTCCGGGACCATATTGACTCAGAGTGTAACGACCAACGGCTACGTTCAGAATGGACTGTTAACGAGTATCTGCTCTCCGAGCTCACAGACTGGCTCCGCTCTACGGACCAGATTCAGCGCCGTGTCGGAGAAAGCGCAATCAATAACTCACATCCGAAGTACCTCAACGTCGGTGTAAACGATGATTCTGAGTACTACATTCAGTTTGCTGCAGAATCCTACGGTGAGTCCACCCAGTCGGGGACCGCAACGATCACTGAACCTGTTTGGAAACGCTTCCTGAACAAAATTGACGAGGACACCCGCCGAGCGACCTTTGGCGTCCCAACTGAAAACCAGCCAGAGCCCACTCCTGATCTCACAGCGCTCCGTAATTGGCTAATTTCAAGTCAGGGATATCAGGAAAAAGACTTCCAAGACAAAGGTCGACGCTGGGCGTGGGAAATTGACCGCGAGAACTACCCGTTGAAAATCAAGTTCCGGCGCGACGATCATCTCTGGGTCCGCACCAAACCGAACGTCCATTATTGTCCGAACTTAGCGCCTGACGAGTTTGAGGCTGTCTTTGATGATATCCCTCTCTCGCTTCGGGAAGATGTATTCATCAACGGCAATCTCTCTCCACTCTGGACCGCGACCAACTAGACTCTCCTCGAAACAGCTCTGTTGAAACCACCGGACGCTACCAAGTCAATGGAAACCGTTCGTTAGGTACGCCCTCAGTACGTAACACTCGGCGTCGATATTCGCTAGTTGTCCGCTCTCTCGATAACGACGGCAGCAAAAGTCTATCCTCACGCGATAAGGGCGGCAAAACGAGACGAAAAATGCTTCTGACGCTGAGGAGCGTTGAGATAATCTCAAACATCTGCCTGTTTTCGCTACGTCCGTCGCTCAGACTGCTCTCAAAACAGAGCTGTCGCTCTCCGTCAACCTCGCTTCAGGCGAAGCGAGGTGGCTCAGCCGAGTCCGTGGTCATATCCTGACGGTAGTCCTTCCCCGTTTGTCCGATGCTTCTTCTTCCAACCGAGTTCCTCGTCCAACACTCGTTCGATCCCGTGGAGAAACACCGCGCTGAACGCAAACTCTACCGGGAGTGCTCGCCCGCCACGCCGTGGCCGGGCGAGCACGGCCCACTCTAACACGACCCACAGCTGTTCCAACAGAAATCCGACACCCACGTAGAAGAGCCGAATTGTCGTCGATGGCGTTGTCGTCAGAGCACGCGCTTCGCGGAACTTCTCGTAGCTCTTCTCGATCCATGACCGATGGTTGTAGATCGCCGCTACTTGCTGCGGCGTGCGGTCTTCCAGACCGTACGCCGCGTACCCGATCTGTTTGAGTCCTGACTTCCCACGATCACCGTTGTGGTACGTGACATTCACCGCCAGCGGATACGTCTGCTCGTGCTCTTTCCCCTCACAGATCGTCTCTTCGGTCATGTGTGACGCTGCCGCCGAGAGCTTCTCCCGGAGCGAGTCTTTCCCGGTCTTGACCGGAAAGACTGGCGGCGCTGTCTCCCGAAGGACGCCAATCAATTCACCGGCGTAAGCTGCTCTATCCATGAGAATCTTCTCGGTCTCGAACGGATACTGCTCGACGCGGGCGAGCACGCGCTCGACCGCGTCGGCCTTGCTGTCATCGCCGTCAACTGGTTCGATTGCCAGCGTCAGTGGCTTCCCTTGGGCGAGGACAAACGCTGTGCAGTAGCGGTGGCACTTCGTCGTGCCATCACGAGCTTTCATTCGGCGGATCTCGTCTTCGTCGTCTGGATACCCGTGGAACGGGTTGTCCATGAAGTCGAGGCAGATGGTTCTCGACCTCTCACGGTCGAGAATCGTCATTGCCAGCAACGCAAGGACATCGTTGACAGTATCAAGCATCGACTCCTTCTCCAAGGTGTGTAACCAGTCCATCACTGCCTTCCGATCTGGTGTGTCTTCGGTGTTCTCTGTGACTGCGTTGACAGAGGTCGTGTCAACGGCAGCCCGTAGCACGACCTCCATGATCTGTTCGGAATCGAGGGGTGATCCCTCGATTCCGTCCATTGGTATCAGCTCAAGCAACTCCATGCTAAGAGACTTTAGCTGGCTGTCCGAAAGGAACTCGTCCGGATCTGTGATGATGCGTTTGAGTTTTGGTAGCCTCATCACGCATCTATCCGGACAGCGACTGAATCACACGAGCGATTCAGTCGCTTCGTACTGACCACTATGTGTCAGCAATCAGCCTCTTGAGCCAGAGCGGACAACTAGCGATATTTCTTCCGAGAGGGGAACTGACGGTGATAGACGCACGGTCTGTATTTCAAGAACTGGTCGATGAACTCTTCACTGAGCTATCCTTGCTTATCGTCGATTCTTCGAACGACGTTTTCTGCGAGCTGTTCAAAGCTCACAGAGTCTGGTTTGACATCCACGCCAATGTCCTCTGTATGGAGCGCACGTTCCGTAGGTGCCCCAATCGCCCCAACGGTCGTCTCCTTTAACTCCCGTTGCAATGCAGAAGTACTGTTTCGTTCAGTTGCGATATCGAAGAAGTGTCTCACCGTTTTCGGGGAGGTGAATAGTATCCCGTCTAACTCACCCTCTACAGTAAGTGAAACCGATTGACCTGCGGTACTCGGTCGCTCTAAACGATACAGATGGGTTTCGTGGACAACTGCACCGGCTTCTTCTAGCCCTTGAATCAGCACGTTGCTTCCATGTGCGCTTCGAGCGATTTCGATGGTCTGCCCTTCAACATGGTCAGACAGCTCCTCGACGAGACCAGCGGAAGTAAACGTCGAGGGAACAACGTTTACTGAGTACTCTCGTTCTCGTAATGCGGTAGCAGTCTGTGGGCCAACAGCACACACCGTCTCTCCCTCTGAACGCCATCCCTGCTTCACAGCGAGTTCCACTCCGGTCTTGCTCGTGAAGATGCAATAGTCCGCTTGATGAGGAATCTGGCCGGTCGGACAAATGGTCAGCATCGGATCTTCGACTGGCGAAACACCCAGCGATTGAAGATATCGGACTGCCTCGACGATACGATTATCGTCCGGGCGGAGGACGGCGACCTTCGGCTTGGGCATAATAGATGATCTGTTGCTGATGGACTTGTTTGTACCGAGAGTGCAGCGACCGATCCCGAGCGATTGAAACCAATCACCAAGCTATCTAGCGGTATGGACGAAGACGACTCTCACGAGCACGTTGTCCCCGGGAGTGGAGAGAAACTGAACACGTCGGACGTTCACGGTTACGACTTCCGCGGGGAGTTCGACTTTCACGAAATGCTAGATTCCTATGCGACGACGGGGTTCCAGGCGACGCAGCTCGCGGAGGCCATCGACATCGCCGAACGCATGCAGGAGGTGGACGCCACCGTCTACCTCACGTTCACGTCGAACATCATCTCATCGGGACTGCGCGAGGCCGTCGCATACCTCGTGCGGGAGGGGTACGTGGATGTACTCATCACGACGTCCGGATCGCTGACCGAAGACGTCATCAAGACGGCGAGACCGTTCAAAATGGGGAAGTGGGATGCAGACGAGGCAGCGCTTCGAGAACGAGGAATCAATCGGCTTGGGAATCTCTTCGTCCCCTCCGATCGGTACGTATGGTTAGAGGAGTATCTCTACGACTTCTTCGATGACTTCTTCGCGGAGGAAAAGGTTCGGACGCCGACAGCGTTCGCACGCGAATTAGGAGAGACGCTCGACGACGAGGATTCAGTGTTGAAGCAGGCTGCGGACAACGACGTACCGGTGTACTGCCCGGCGCTGACGGACTCTGAAGTCGGTAACTTCCTGTACTACTACCGACAGGGATACGACTCGGAGGTCGGCATCGAGATACTGGACGACTACGACTCACTCATCGAGGATGGATTGCTAGCGGACACAACGGGCCTCATCGCGGTTGGTGGTGGCGTGCCGAAACACCATGCGATCATGACGAATCTCTTCCGGGGTGGAGCGGATTACGTCGTCTATATTTCGACGGGGATGGAGGGCGACGGGTCGCTGTCAGGAGCGCCGCCGAACGAGGCGGTCTCCTGGGGGAAAATCAAGGAAGAGCAGACTAATTACACACAGGTCGAGGCAGAGGCAACACTCGTTTTCCCGTTGCTTGTGGCGGAAGCATTCAAACAATAATATTCTTACGCTCATCTGTAGCAGTGAATACTTCCTTGTGAGTGGAGTTCGTAGCTGGCCCCAAGATGGTCAGCAGAGAGAGCGTGGACGAGGTCTTTCTGCCTGATAAGGACGATTGTCTGGAGTATCTCCGGGAGCAGCGATGGCCAGAGGAGGTGACGTGTCCGCACTGCGAGAGTGCGGACACGATCAAGAAGGGGACGACGAGAAAGGGCGCTCAACGCTATCGCTGTCACAACTGTGACAGCATTTTCAACGATCTTACCGAGACCATATTTTCCGAGCACAAGCTTTCACTCCCGGAGATGTTCCATATCATCCGAGGGATGGAAGAAGACAAGACAGCAGAGATAACTCAGGAACTTGACCGAACATACAAGACGGTCTTGGACTTCGTCCATGAAGTCCAAGACGCTCTCGACGACGATCCAGAGTTTGATCTCACTGGTGTTTGTGAAGCTGACGAGGTCTACGTCGTGGCTGGTGAGAAGGGTCTTGACCAAGATTAGCCGCGTGATCGTGGGCTCAAAAAAAGGGACGCGGAACCTTCGAGTCAGACAAACCGCCAGTCGTGACACTCGTCCGTCGGAGCGACGGACGAGTTCGGTTCCTCGTTCGTGGGGATCTCGAAGACGTAGACGAAGACATCGTCGAATACGGTGATGAAGACGATCCGGCGATCCTCTGCACGGATCAGTACACCATCTACGACGGAATCGACGAGTACGACGAGATTGATGGCCATCTTGCCATCAATCACGACGAACACTACGTCGTCGGTGATGCTCACACGAACAGCTGTGAGAACCGCCACAGCTTCCTTCGCAACTGGTTGCGAAGGTTCCGAGGCGTCTCAAAACACCACTTACAGGGCTATCTGAACTTCTTCAGTCTCACACTCAACACAGACCGGTGGTTCGAGAAAATCCTAAGTACTGACTTCTACAGATGAGCGTAGAGTCAATATTCCACGACTCTTCCGCTCGATTCTCTGTCCAGATTGACTCAATGTCGTTCCGGAAGCCGACCAAGTGAGTGCCGTCAAAGATCTCCGACAGCTCCTGCTCCGCTTTACTAAGCTGAGACCGGAACGGTTTGTCGGCCATCTACAACAGTCAATTGGACGCCATATAGCAAAGGCGTTGTCCCGAGAGAGCAACTAGAATGAATCACCGGAGAGAGCCCGGTATAGACCTGAACGAATTAGTTGCCTTCTTATTGATCATCCGTTGGTTCCTCCCAGGGAATATCTCGCTTGTGCACTACAGCGAGCTTTGCATCGTCGTCATCTTCCATTGCACTAAGACCGCGCTGGACGAGAGTATGAACATGGCCAGCGGACTCTGGAAACGAAAATTGGTCTCTTTCTGCATCGGCCCGGGCCTCTAAATAGTGGAGATACAGGCGGAACGTCGTATCTGCCCCGATCGGCCACCAAATCGTCCCGATCTGACCATCCACCTGCGAATCCCAATGATTCAATAGTTCACGGACATCGCCAACGAGCTCCTCGCCGGATGTACGAAGTCGAAGGGAGCTTCCTCTGTCACGCTCCATATCCTCGATTGCATCCCGAAGAAATGGCTCGGACTCCAAAGCAGTTGGTGAGGATTGATCAGCTTCCAGCAGTTGTTCTAACGCCATAATTTCTTCACGTCGAGCGGCTACGGTGTAGGCGACATTGTACTTCTCATCGGGGAATATCTCGTGTTGGTCTGGCTGTTGGGTCTCTGGGACGGTGTCCCCAGTTGATGAACTAAATAGGGTTTCAAACAGGCCCATACAGTTCGTCCGAAAGCCACCGATAAGTACTTCGTGCTAAGAAGAACGTGAGATGATTCAGGTTGGTAGTGTGCCGAGACTCGGGCAGGTCCTCGTCCCTGAATTCTCGGGGCCTCTTCCCACCGACCGAACTCAGATTGCTGATATTCCGGACAGTAGGACGGTAGACTGGTCGAATCAAGTTCTATCACTCCAATAAACGTCAGATAATTTTTGATTTGTAGGTTCCTACCTTCCGAACCTGTGCTTCGCAAATCGACGATTCGATATAGCGATATATGATTTATCCCCTATTCTGACTATAGGCGCCGTTTTCGATTGGAGTTGTGGAGACTCACGTAGTCTCCACAAGCACCAGAATTATTAGGAAAGCAACTGAATAGCTGAGACGAGTGAATATGGGGGGCTTAGATTGACCATCTCGGGCAGTTCGGGCGATGTCCGCTGGAGCCTACTGGAGTACGACGAACTCGCCGACGCCTACCAGGAACACGTCGAGCCGGAATTCCGTGCAGACGGCCACGACCCAACGGCGGAAAAACCGACGCACGCGTGGCTGCGAGAGAACGGCTTCCGCACGCTTCTCTACACGCTCCGGGAACATCACGACACCACCTTTGGCACGTTCTGGAGCGAGAAGCTCGGCTACAGCGAGAACGAAGCCGCCGAGGGCTACGAGTGGGCTGTCGACGACGAGGCGACTGTCGAGGCGCTCGAGTCCTTCCTCGATTCGCGGCGGAATCGAGGCGACCTCTCCGAGTCGTCGATTAAGGCGCTCCGGGGCCGGCTGAATCGATATGTGCGCGCGTACTACGCTGCGACGGGGGAGGACGCGGTACTTCGACGCGTGGACCCTGGGGGAGACGTCCCCGCGCACAGGGCGACTGACGCCGCTTGGGCAGCTATCGACCGCCTCGATGCCGACGACGACCTCGCCGACCGGACTGTCGCCCGCATCCACGAAGCGGCCTCGCACTGGTACGACTATCTCCTTCGCCGGCAGCGGGCGAGCGTGAACCCCGTCACCGGCGTCGGCGAGGAGTACAACTGGGACCGCCAGACCGACGGCGACCCGGTCGCGCTCGACGCTACGCACGTGCGTGCGCTCACCAACGCGACAGAGACGGTGGCAGAGCGCCTGCTCGTAATCGCACTCTGCGGCTGGGGGCTCCGATCCGGCGAGGTCGCAGGCCTCCACGCCTCGCAGTTCGCACTCGACGCCGACCCGCCCTTCGTCGCCTTCGACGAACGGAAGAACGGCCCCGGCGAGGTCTCCCTCCTCTATGGCGTCGATGTCTTGGAGGACCGCCTCACCGAACTGAGCGAGCGTGAGGAGTGGAACGGCCACCTCTTCCCGTCCTCACAGTCCTCGAGTGGCCACATCGCAAACCAAACTGTCCGTAATCGGTTCGCCGACCTCGTCACCCGCACCGGCCTGCCTTCGGAGATCGGCGGCGAGCCCCCGGTCCCCCAGATGGGGCGTCGGTTCTGGTACTCGGCGTACTCCGAGGCCGTCGAGGACGTCGCGGAGAGTATCGAGGAGATCGCCGCCGAGCAGGGCTCGAGTGACTCGACAGTCGTCCTCGAAAACTATCTCTCCGACGAACGCGCCCGCCAACTCCGTCGCGAGCATATGCGTGAGCAACTCAGGGAAGCCTTCGACTGATGCTGTCTCGCAGGGCAGCCGGCGCAATCGCGCTGGTGGTGTTCGCACTCGCTGGCTGTGCGGGTACGACGACACCGTCGCCATCGTCGAGGTCATCGAAGTGAGCGTGGGATGTCGCTAGTCGGTGGAGGGACAGAGGGACTCCATTTCGGCGACGAATTGGCGGGTCCGTGCAAGGAGGGAGTCGTCGGCTCGAAGCCGCGGTCGTAGCCTGTGCGGCGTGAAAGTAGGCGTAGTACAGGCGGTTGATGACGACCGCGTCGGAGAGGTTCGCGTTCCGTGCGCCCTCGGCGTCCGAGAGCGCTTAGCGTGCTTGGCGGAGTTGGTCCTCGACTGCGGCCGCCCCGGGCGCGTCGTCGTCAGGCATACGCACGCCCCTCGTCGACGACGGTCCGAACGAACGGGTTCCCCTCCTCACGATAGCGCTCGAACGTCGACTCGGAGAGAATGTGGAGCTCGACGAGCGGGCCGTACTCGAGCATTACGTCGTACGCGATATCTCGGAGGGAGTCGGCGACGGCGTCGTGATTCACATCGTCGCGTAGAACGACGAGGACGTCGACGTCACTCGACCGGCCGCTCGCCTCGCCACGAACAGTCGACCCGAAGACGTACAGCTCGGCGAGGTCGTCGCCGTAGCCGGACCGCGCACGCTCGACGAACGCCGACGCTGCCTCCTCGTGGACGCCGTCCGGGAGCGCTTCGTCCGCGGTCATACTGCTCATACGCCTGACTACACGCTCCGTCGTCATTATCTTTCCCCGACCGGCCGTTGATTACAGAGAAGACGGGTTGCTTGGTAGTCTGATAATTCTAAGTACGGTTCTGGGTAGGTAGAGCGATTCGGGCTATTTTCTTAGTGCTTGTAGTGTGGTATTGTCGGGGACAGACAAGTATATAATACGATAATTGGCCGGAACACCCAGAAAAAGCCCTCTTGATGGGACCAGAAAGGAAAGGGCCTCAGTTAGCGGGTTGTGCCTCCGTAGATGGTGTCCCGCCTGAAAGATTGGGGATAGACAGATCGGCGCGGCGGAGCAGCTGTGCGTTGATCGCGACAATTACTGTACTCAGCGACATCAAGAGCGCACCCACGGCGGGGGACAGCAGAATACCGAGCGGAGCCAATACGCCTGCTGCAAGCGGAATGGCGAAGACGTTGTAGCCGGCCGCCCAGATGATGTTCTCTTGCATCTTCCGGTAGCTCGCCTTGCTGAGCTTCACCAGCCGTACCACGTCCATCGGGTTGTTCTGGACGAGGATAACGTCGGCCGATTGGACGGCGACGTCAGTGCCGCTCCCGATTGCGATGCCGACATCGGCACGCGTCAGCGCCGGCGCGTCGTTCACGCCGTCGCCGACCATCCCCACGAGCTTGCCCTGGTCTTGGAGCTCCTGAACTTTCTTGTCCTTGTCTTCGGGGAGGACCTCCGCGAATACCGTATCGATACCTAGCTCGTCAGCAACCGCATTAGCGACATCCTGAGAGTCGCCGGTCAGCATCGCCACCTCGACACCGAGTTCGTGGAGGGCGTCGACGACGCGGAAACTCTCCTTGCGGATCACGTCGGCCATCGCGAACGCGGCGATCAACTCTCCCTCACGAACGAGATACACCACGGTCTGGGCGTTCTCACCGGCCTCGTCAGCGAACCGCTGGAGATGGTCGGGGATCTCGCTATCGAGTTGGGTCAACAGATTCGGCCCGCCAACGTACACTTCGTTTCCGTCAACGCTCGCTCGGACGCCTCGACCTTTGATTGCCTCGAAGTCGCCCGCGTCAGGTGTACTGAGACCATGCTCATCGGCGGCCTCGCGGATGGCCCGCGCGATCATGTGCTCGGAGTCGCTTTCGACGGCCGCCGCTAGGGCGAGCGCGTCGTCCTCGTCGACGCCGTCGACGGTCGCCATGTCGACAACGCCGTGTTCGCCTTCGGTGAGCGTCCCCGTCTTGTCGAAGATGATTGCGTCCAGATTCCTCGACTCTTCCATTGCGATGCGGTCGCGAACGAGCATCCCGTTGCGAGCCGCGAGTGACGTGTTGATGGCGACGACCAGCGGGATGGCGAGCCCAAGGGCGTGCGGGCAGGCGATGACGAGCACCGTGACGACGCGCTCGATGACCGTCGTGTCGAACGAGATCGCGAGCGTCCACGCGATTGCGGTCACGACTGCGGAACCGAGCGCGACGTAGAACAGCCAGCCGGCCGCGCGGTCGGCCAACACTTGCGTCTTGGACTTGCTCTGCTGGGCCTCCTCAACGAGGCGCATGATGCCGGCGAGCGTCGTCTCTTCGCCCGTTGCAGCGACGCGGACGCGGAGACTGCCGTCGCCGTTGATCGTCCCGCCGATAACCTCGTCACCGGGCTCCTTCGAAACCGGTTTCGACTCACCGGTGATCATCGACTCCTCGACGTCCGACTCTCCTTCCTCAACGACACCGTCCGCAGGGACACTTGCACCCGGCCGGACGAGCACGAGGTCACCCTCGGAGAGGTCACTGACGGGGACTTCCTCGGTCTCTCCCTCGTCAGTGATGCGCTCGGCGGTGTCGGGCATCAGCTTCGCCAGTTCGTCGACGGCGCTCGAGGCACGGCGGACCGACCGCATCTCGATCCAGTGCCCCAAGAGCATGATGTCGATCAGCGTGACGAGCTCCCAGAAGAACGCCGACTGTGTGGGGAAAACTACGCTTGCGAGGCTGTAGACGAACGCGACGGTGATCGCCATCGAGATCAACGTCATCATCCCCGGCGACCGGTCTTTCAGCTCCGGGAGTGCCATCTGGAGGAATGGAACGCCACCGTACGCGAAGACGATGACCGCGAAGACAGGGTTGATCCACTCGCTCCCCGGGAATACAGGGACGGAGAAGCCGAGCCACCCCTGCAGCATTTCGCTGTACAGGAGAACGGGAATCGACAGGAGCGTCGAAACGAAGAAACGCCGCCGGAACATCTGCTCGTGGCCTTCGTGCATCCCGCCATGGCCCTCACCGTGTCCTTCGTGGGAACCGTGGCCGTGCCCGTCGCCCTCGTGTCCGGCGTGTTCGTGCTGCTCGTGGGACGCCATCTCACCTGCCGCAGCAGGGTGAGCTTCCTCCTCTAGTAGCTCCTGTTCTACCCCTTCCTCGTCAGATTCCGCGACCGCTTCATCGTGCTCACCGTGTTCGTGCTGGTGACTGGTGGTGTCCGGCTGGTCCTCTCCTCCCGGGGAATTCTCAGTTGTATCTTTGTGGTCGTCCATGAGTCATGTTCTCTATTGAGGTGGTTCCGCCGGCTTCTTGAATCTTCGGCCCTGAGACCGTACAGCAGGACCAGCGTAGACGAGCTCCGAAGACAACAGTTAGTCGTCGTCTCGAAGCGACTTGTGCTATCCGCAGCGCACGATACTCAGGCGTGAGCGGTGTATCCCGCGTCTTCGACGGCCGCCACGAGGGCCGTGACCTCTGCCTCACCGTCGACACTTGCCTGTTCACTCTCCCTGTCGACGGTCACGGAAGTCACGCCAGTGACCTCTTCAAGGGCCTCTTCGACCGTCTGCTCACAGTGACCGCACGACATTCCTTCCACGGTGATGGTCGTCGTCATACAGAGGTACATACGGCTCCCTCTCTTTAGCGGATTTCCCCTTCGATTATACTGGTCTCTTGGGGGTCAAACTTTAGATTCCAAGTGATACGTGCAGCCGAAACGAACCAAATTTCAGATTCAGCAACTGACGATGCGGGAAGACTCAGGTACCGTTGTGGCGCTCCAGATACGTCTTCGCCGCTAAAAAGACGTATAGTGCGCCGATAGCCCGAATACCCGAGCGGAATCGCTCGTTCCATTCGACCGACTCCGGACGCTCGTACAGGAACGCGGTGGCAAATCTTCGATACAGATCGGGAAACAGGAAGACGATAGCGCCGAACACACCGGTAAGATTCATCAGCCACGCGTATGCTCGCCCATTGAGGAGGGAAATCGCAGCTATCAGAACGCCCTCAGACCGGATAGCTGGGCGGACCCACCCTCTCACTGTTCCCCCGCTTCGATTCGCAATCGCAAGTTTCTCGAAGAGACTGACGATTTTGTCCGGGAACAGCGCTGAGAGAGCGCCAAGGACACCCACGAGTGTTCGAATCATACGATACTGTACGACCGGTACGGACATAATTCCCGCTGCGACCCTACACTGGTGAGAATAAGGGGAATCCGAACAATAGCGACTTCGAATGAGGAACAACGCCCAGAGGCCGCTTCTCGAATGAACGTCCCGAATCCTCAGGGGTTCGGGGCATACAGGGCGTAGAGAATCGACAGCATCCCGGCGGCGGTGACGAGTGCTGCGACGAATCCTGCTTCGAAAATCGACACTTGGAGGAGTTCGAAGAGCACGCCCTCGAGGAGGCCGCCGAGCCCGACCAGCGCGAAGCCAGCCGCGACGTACAGGAGTAACTGCGTGTGATGCCGTTGGTATCCGCGATAGGCCTGGTAGGCGATCACCAGCGCCAGGGCGGTCGTGAACAGCTTGCCGATGACGAATAACGTGTGTTCCATGAGTCAGTCTCCCCGCATTTCCTCGAAGATGGACGTAATCCGGTCGGCGGGGTCCGGCCGAACATCGATCTGCACGTCGAAGCCCTCTGCTTGGAGGAGTACTTCGACACGCTCGAGTCGCGCCTCGTACTCGCTGTAGTGCCGTCCGCCGGGGTCGACGTGCGTGTACTCCTCGAGGAGGCCCTGCTCGACGAGGCGGGTGACACGCCGCGAGACGGTCGGGCGTGACATATCGCATTCCTCGCTGAGCTCCTTCGCGGAGAGTCGGTCGGTCTTCGTCGCCACGAGGATGTTGCGGGCGTACTCGTCGTCGAGTGTGGCGAAGATGTCCGACGGGTCGGCCTCCTCAGTCACACGTCCGTACTCGCTACAGGAGGGTAATATAGCCCGCCGGTTTTCTGACTCAGAACGCCGGCTCGCTATTATATCGTCTCTACCCGCCTACTGATAGTTGAAGGTGCAATAATTATGTCCACACTCGACTCCGGCATGAACCAGCTTGAGAGCAGAGTCGGCGGCCTGACCGTCGGCGGGAAAGTCCACAGCCTCAGCGCGTGGTTCGTGCTGGCGCTCCGTCTCATGATGGGCTACGCGTTCGCGTACTCCGGCTTCACGAAGATCACCGGCGAGTTCGCGGCCGGCGGCTACCTCTCGAACGTTGCGGCGACGAACGGCAACCCGCTGGCGGGCCTGTTCGCGTGGATGGGTTCGACGCCGTGGTTTGTCGAGTTCGCGAACGTCGCCGTGCCGTACGGCGAGCTGTTCATCGGCCTCGGCCTCCTCGTCGGCGCGTTCGTCCGCCTCGCGGCGTTCTTCGGCGCGCTGATGATGCTCATGTTCTACTTCGGCAACTGGGACATGGGTCACGGGTTCATCAACGGGGACTTCGCGTACATGCTCGTGTTCCTCGCGGTCGCCGCGTTCGCCGCGGGCCGCATCCTGGGCCTCGACCAGTACATCGAGAACTACGACGTCGGCGGCGAGACGCTCGTCGAGCGCTACCCCGCCCTCGAATACATCCTCGGCTAACCACGCCGAGACCGTTGGGAGTACAACAATGCAAAATCCAATTCAAGCACGCGGGATTCGTTCTCTGGGATTCATCGTCGTTGGGGCACTGACTCTGGCCGTCGTCGCCGGAATGGCGCTAACGCACGCGACCGTCCCAGAATCAATGATGTGGAGCTGGCACGACGGCATGTGGAACAGCGGCCACATGGCCGGCTGGGGTGGCTGGGGCTGGGGGATGATACTGTTCGGGCTCCTGTGGATGGCACTTCTGATCGCCCTCCCAGTCTACGCCGTTTACTGGCTGACAACGCGGTCCCCTACGGACGGCCATACTGATGACAGCGCACTCGCTGTTCTCCAAGAACGGTACGCTCGTGGCGAAATCGACGACGAGGAGTTTGATCACCGTCGCGCCCGCCTGGTGTCCGACGACGATCGTTTCTGACCGCGTTGGTGTTACTGTCTGAGGAGGCGTCTGAGGACGTAGTGGAGGATTCCGCCGTGTTCGATATAGGTTACGGCGGCCGGCGTGCCGACCTGTGCTGTGACCGGGAACTCGACAGTCGACCCGTCCGCACGCTCGGCGATAACGGTCAGTTCGTCCATCACGTCGAGCCCGTCATCGAGGCCGTGGATCGTGAAGACCTCCGACCCATCCAGACCGAGAGATTCCCACGAGTCGCCATCATCGAACTGCAGGGGAAGCACACCCATGCCGACGAGGTTGTCGCGGTAGATGCGCTCGTAACTCTCGGCGATGGTTGCGCGGACACCGAGCAGGTCCGTTCCTTTCGCCGCCCAGTCCCGGCTAGACCCAGTTCCGAACTCCTCGCCAGCCATCACGACGAGCGGTATCCCCTCGTCCCGATAGCGGCGACTGGCTTCGAACACCGTGGTTTGTTCGTCGGTCGGGTGGTGGATCGTGTAGCCACCCTCGACGTCGTCGAGCATCTCGTTCTCGATTCGGACGTTGGCGAACGTCCCCCGCATCATCACCTCGTGATTGCCCCGACGTGCGCCGTAGGTGTTGAACTCGTGTGGCTCGACACCGTGATCGAGCAGCCACTGACCTGCGGGGAGGTCGGGACCGAACGGGCCGGCTGGACTGATGTGGTCGGTCGTAACGGTATCGCCGAGCGTCAGTAGACAGCGTGCGTCCTCGATATCGGCGACGCCGGGTTTCTCTACCGGGAAGTCCTTGAAGAACGGCGGTTCACGGATGTATGTCGAGTCCTCATCCCACTCGTAGACGTCACCCGTGGGCGCGTCGAGAGCAGCCCATCGCTCATCGCCCTCGAACACGGAGGCGTACTTCTCCTCGAACATCTCCGGAGAGACGTTCTCGTGGATTGCGGCCTGCACGTCCGCTGCGTCCGGCCAGATGTCCGCCAGATAGACTGGGTTACCCTCATCGTCAGTGCCCAGCGGCTCGTGTTCGAGATCGATGTCCATCCGCCCTGCGAGCCCGTAGGCGACGACGAGCGGCGGGCTCGCGAGGTAGTTCGCGCGGATCTTCGGGTGGATACGCGCCTCGAAGTTCCGGTTCCCGGAGAGAACGCTCGTCGTCCAGAGGTCGTGGTCGTCGATTGCCTGCTCGATGGGATCGGGAAGCGGCCCAGCGTTACCGATACAGGTGGTACAGCCGTAGCCGACGACGGCGTACCCGAGCTCTTCGAGATACGGAAGCAGCCCCGATTCTTCGAGATACTGCGTGACGACACGGCTACCCGGTGCGAGACTCGTCTTGACGTACGGCGGGACGTCTAGGCCTTTCTCGACGGCGTTCTGGGCGAGCAGTCCAGCAGCGATCATCACCGACGGGTTCGACGTGTTCGTACAGCTCGTGATGGCGCTGACGAGGACGTCTCCGTGTCCGATTTCGACCGTCTCACCGTCGAGGTCGACCTCGACACGTTTGGTTAACGGGTGCAGTTCCGATTCGGGTTCGACCTGAACGCCACCGTCGGTCTCCGCATCAGCTGCACCACCCTCACCGAGCCACCGCTGCAAGGCGTCCTCGTCGACATCATCGAGGTCGTCCTCGAACTCCCCGTGGAGAAGTCCCCGGAAGCTCTGTTTCACGTCCCCCATCGGAATCCGGTCCTGTGGCCGCTTGTGTCCGGCCAGACTCGGTTCGACTGTCGAGAGGTCGAACTCGACGACCTCAGTATATTCTGGTTCCTGTTCCCCGAACAGCCCTTGGGCTTCGAGGTACTCGCGAACGAGGTCGACGTGGTCGGGATCACGCCCGGTGAGTTCGAGATACTCGAGCGTCTGCTCGTCGACCGGGAACATACTGATCGTCGAGCCCTGTTCGGGCGCCATATTGGCGATCGTGGCCCGGTCGGGGACTGTGAGATTCTCCACACCGGGACCGAAGAACTCCACGAACCGGTCGACGACGCCGACCTCGCGGAGTCGTTCGGTGATGTGGAGCACGAGATCCGTAGCCGTCGCGCCCTCGGGTAATTCGCCTTCGAGACGGACGCCGACGACCTCGGGGAGTTTCATCGTGACCGGTTGACCGAGCATCGCCGCTTCCGCTTCGATGCCGCCGACGCCCCAACCGACCACACCGATGCCACCGATCATCGGGGTGTGGCTGTCCGTGCCGACGAGCGTGTCCGGCAGGAGCCAGTTCTCGCCGTCTTGCTCGCGGGCGTGGACGACCCGACCCAGATGTTCGAGATTCACCTGGTGGACGATACCGGTCCCCGGCGGGACGACGTTGAAGTTCTCGAAGGCGTTCTGCGCCCACTTGATCGCGCGATACCGTTCGGCGTTTCGCTCGTACTCCAGTTCGACGTTCTTCTCGTAGGCGTCCTCGGAGTCGAAGTAGTCGACCTGGACGCTGTGGTCGATCACGAGATCAATAGGAATCTCCGGTTCGACCAGGGTGGGATCTCGGTCTTTGCGGTCGACCTCGGATCGAAGGGCCGCCAGGTCGACGACTGCGGGTACACCGGTGAGATCTTGCAGGACGACTCGTGATGGAGAGAACGGAACCTCTGCGTCCGGTACGTCTGGCTTCCAGCCAGCAGCATTCTTGACATCCGCTGCAGTAACAGTTTCGCCGTCGGCGTTCCGGAGCACCGACTCAAGCAGAATACGGATGCTCACAGGGAGCGTGTCGAGGTCACAGAGCCCCTGCTCTTCGAGTGCTCGAAGATCGGCCATCTTGTACGTCGTCCCGTCGACGTCGAGCTCGCGGACGGCATCGAACGGAAGTGTATCAGTCATAGTATCTACACCTGGGATTGGCAGTCGTATCAATCCCTCTCCGAATCCGATTCGACGAGAATCGGGATTTGTTACGCAGAGGCATCGTATCCAGCGTCTTCGACCACAGTCACAAGCTCATCCCGTTCAGCGGACCCCTCGACCGTCGCGGATTCTGAGTCACGATCCGCAGTAGCGGACGTAACCCCCTCAACTTCTTCGAGTGCCTCTTCGACGGTCTGCTCGCAATGTTCACAGGTCATTCCTTCGACGGTGATTGTCTGAGTCATATCCATTCGTAGATAGGGGCGAGTATTCTATGTGGTTTTCTGCTTAGAATCCAATGTTGTCGCAGCCCTAGATCACCGATTTCGAAGGTGTGTTGTGGGCAACAATAATGTATCCTGCGAGACGAAGCGGTCGTATGCGCAATTTGGATGAAACCGACTTAGAAATCCTCTCGTTACTCGCTGATGACGCCCGCCGCCCGTTCAGCGATATTGGCGAGGAGGTCGACTTGTCGGGGCCAGCCGTTTCTGACCGGGTAAAGCGATTACAGGAAGCTGGCATCATTAACAACTTCACGATTGACGTCAACCGGGCTCATCTCCGAGCTGGTGTACCGGTATTTATTCAGGCCGAAATCGGCTCAGCGTCGTTGGAGGCCGCCCGCGAGCGGGCTCGAGAGTCAGATGGCGTTGAACACGTCTTCACGACCTCCGAAGGAGATCTTTGGTTCTATGCCCGTGTTGAAGCCCAGAACGTACGTCAGTGGGTAGATGGACTCTTTAACGAGATCGATGTAGCAGATTACACCGTCACACTAATTGACGAGCTTGAATGGACGCCGTCCGTTGATGGCGTCGAATTTGCACTCACCTGTGCTGAATGTAACAATACCGTTGATAATCAAGGTGAAACGACGAGAATCGACGGAGAGATCTATCACTTCTGTTGTCCGTCCTGTCTCACACGGTTCGACGATCGGTATCAGCGACTCGAAGAGGGAGCGTAACGCTGTCTTTGGAATCCAAATTTTCCTGCAGTCGAAACCCCGCCTCTCGAAGCAGTAAATCGCCTAAACCTAGACCCCGTATAGTAGAACAAGCATGACAAGCCAAACAATCCATCTTGATATCACGGGAATGTCCTGCGCCAACTGTTCGGCGACGATCCAGGACACTCTCGAATCGCTCGACGGGGTATCGGAGGCGGATGCGAACTTCGCCACCGACGAGGGTTCCGTCACCTACGACCCTGAAGAGGTATCGCTCAAAGAAATCTACGACGCGATCGACGAGGCCGGGTACGGCGCAGTCTCTGAGACGGTAACGATTGCCATCTCCGATATGACCTGTGCCAACTGCGCCGAGACCAACCAAACCGCTCTTGAAAATATTCCGGGCGTCGTTAATGCGGAGGTCAATTACGCAACCGACGAAGCACAGGTCACCTACAATCCTGCGGAAGTATCTATTGGTGCGCTGTACGATGCTATCGAGGAGGCTGGCTACTCGCCCGTCCGCGAAGATGGTGCCGACGAAGAGTCGGGCCAGGACGCACGAGATGCCGCCCGTCAAGCCGAAACTCGGAAACAACTCAGGTTGACCCTCTTTGGGGCAGTGTTATCGGCACCGTTGCTCTTCTTCCTCATCGACAATTATCTGCTCGGTGGCGCGATCGTCCCTGAAGCCGTCTTCGGTGTGGAACTTGGCTGGGTTGAGTTCCTCCTCGCCACGCCGGTACAGGCGATCCTCGGCTGGCCGTTCTATAAGAACTCGTACAAGGCGATCGTGAAGAACGGCCGCGCCAATATGGACGTGCTGATTGCGATCGGTTCAACAACGGCCTATCTATACTCTGTGGCAGTCCTTGCTGAACTCATTGCAGGTGGACTTTATTTCGACACGGCAGCCCTCATCCTCGTGTTCATCACGTTGGGTAACTATCTCGAAGCTCGGTCGAAGGGCCAAGCGGGTGAGGCCCTCCGAAAGCTCCTCGAAATGGAAGCCGAAACGGCGACCATTGTCCGCGAGGACGGCAGTGAAGAAGAAGTTCCACTCGAAGAGGTCACAACTGGTGACCGGATGAAAATTCGTCCAGGTGAGAAGATTCCCACAGACGGTGTCGTTGTCGACGGTCAGTCTGCCGTCGACGAGTCAATGGTCACTGGCGAATCTGTGCCTGTCGAGAAAGAGGAGGGCGATGAGGTCGTCGGCTCGACGATTAACGAGAACGGCGTCCTTGTCGTGGAGGCGACGAAGGTTGGAGAAGACACGGCCCTCCAACAGATCGTCCAGACAGTCAAGGAGGCCCAGTCGCGCCAGCCCGACATCCAGAATCTCGCCGACCGCATCTCCGCGTACTTCGTGCCTGCGGTCATCGCGAACGCCCTTCTCTGGGGTGTCGTCTGGTTCCTGTTCCCCGAGGCTCTCGCTGGCTTCGTCGACTGGCTCCCGCTGTGGGGTCAGGTTGCTGGCGGCCCGGCCCCGGTCGGTGGGACCGTTTCAGTCTTCGAGTTCGCGATAATTGTCTTCGCGTCCTCGATCCTCATCGCCTGTCCCTGTGCGCTGGGGCTGGCGACGCCCGCAGCGACGATGGTCGGGACGACGATTGGTGCCCAGAACGGCGTCCTGTTCAAGGGCGGTGACATCCTCGAACGCGCAAAAGACGTCGACACGGTCGTCTTCGACAAGACGGGCACCCTCACGGAGGGTGAAATGGAACTCACCGACGTGGTCGTCTTTGATAGCGATGGAAATGTGGTGACTGACGGTGGCGAGCCGACCCCAGATGGTGGACAGCTCAGCACCCGTGAGCGCCTCTCAGAGGATGATGTGCTTCGACTGGCGGCGATAGCTGAAAGCGGCAGCGAACACCCGCTCGCCCGTGCAATCGTCGAAGGGGCCGAAGAACGCGGCCTGGACGTGACTGAGCCTGACGACTTCGAGAACGTTCCGGGCCACGGGATCAAAGCAGTCATTGGTGACAGCGAGGTGCTGGTCGGCAACCGCAAGCTGCTGCGGGACAACGGGATCGACCCCTCTCCCGCTGAGGAGACGATGGAACGCCTCGAGAACGAGGGGAAGACGGCGATGCTGGTCGCCTACGAGGGGGAGCTCGTGGGTGTGGTCGCCGACGCCGACACAGTGAAGGAAAGCTCCAAGCAGGCTGTCACAGCACTCCAAGAGCGGGGAGTTGACGTGATGATGATTACGGGCGACAACGAGCGAACTGCCCGTGCGGTCGCTAAACAGGTGGGTATCGACCCGAAGAACGTCCGCGCAGGAGTCCTTCCTGAGGACAAGTCCAACGCGGTCGACAGTATTCAAGACGAGGGCCGGCAGGCGATGATGGTCGGTGACGGCGTCAACGACGCTCCGGCACTCGCGGTCGCACACGTCGGGACAGCAATCGGCTCCGGCACCGACGTCGCCATCGAAGCTGCAGACGTCACGCTGATGCGAGACGACCCGCTCGACGTGGTAAAGGCGATCCGAATCTCAGACGCGACACTCCAGAAGATCAAACAGAACCTCGTGTGGGCGCTCGGTTACAACACGGCGATGATTCCGTTAGCGTCGCTCGGCCTCCTCCAGCCCGTGCTCGCTGCAGCAGCAATGGCGTTCTCGTCGGTGTCGGTGCTGACGAACAGTCTCCTGTTCCGGCGGTACACCCCCGATCACGACTACAAGCTCTTCGGATTTCTTCGCTAACCGTCACCTCTAGATCAATGTCGAATATTTCCCGGCACACGGTTCGAAGGTACCTCGTCGAGACAGCCAGTAGCGAACCGACATACCTCCGGGCTCGCGAGATTGCCAGCGACCTCGACGGATCTCCCAAGGCAGTCGCGCAGTATCTCAGCCAGCTCCAGGACGAACTCACAATCGTTTCACTCGAACAGTGGGGGCGCTCGAAAAGCACGACGTGGCGATTGGAGGTGAACGGGTCGTGAGTACTGTCACCCGCCGCGTCGAGACTGTCCTTCCGGAGACCGGCTCACGCGAGTGGTGGGCGCTGTACCTGCTGGCCCCGCTCGTCCTCCTCGGTGGGGGCATCCTCGTGTTTCCGACGTTGGTCTACGACCGGTTCATCTGGCAGTATCTCTGGGGACCAGTCGTCGCCGATGCGGCCGGTCAGCCAGTCACGCACGAGGGGGTTCGTGCTGTCCAGGGCTACAACGCGGTGAACACGGTAATCTACCTCGCGGCAGTCGTATACAGCCTCCCCGGACTACGTGCGTATCTCGACCAACTCGACGTCACGTTCGACGCACGACTGGCCTACGGGTTCGCTCCGATCATCATCGCAGGTGGGGCGATGCGCGCCCTCGAGGATCTCGGGCTGCTCGGGGACTACGCGGTGTGGTTCATCACGCCATCGATTTACATCGTCGTCACCGCTGTCACCATCCTCGCGCTCGGTGTCGGTGCACTCTTGCGTGACCAAAATATCGGATCTATCCCGCTAACAGTCGGGCTCGTCGGGTCGGTGTGGGCTGTCGGGGCCGTCTGGTGGGCTGTTTGGCACGGCCTCTCGACATCGACCCCACTCCGCCTATGGGTTCCTGTCGCGACGACGGGGATAGCGCTCGGCGTAACCGCACTCTACTACTGGGGCGCGAGTTTCGTCAATATCACACACCTTCGACACCCGCTAATTCTGCTGGCCGTTTTCGGCCAGTTGTGGGACGCTGCGCAGAATCTCATCGGTGTGACGTTCCTCGGCTACTCCCCAAAGCTGGTCGTGACGAATCTCGTGTACCAGGCGACTGGATTCTCCGGATCGACGTTCGTGCTGAAACTCGTCGTGACTGTCGGCATCGTGTGGTATCTCGCCGATGCGAAAGAGGAGATGAATCACACGTGGTGGTGGCTTATGACGTTCTTCATCGGAGCGATCGGACTCCCGATGGGCGTTCGTGGGTCACTTCGGATGCTGTTGGGAGCTTAACGATGGCCTCAAAGATTGGCAAAAACCGATGACACGAACGTCCAAAATTGCGGTAATAGGTGGAGGGATGGCCGGGCTTGCAGCAGCTGCTGGATTCGACGACGCTGGATTCGTCGTCGAACTATATGAGCGGCAGTCCTACGATAGCAAACGCGTTAATTGCGGAGAAGCGATGACAGCGGTATCGAAGATCCCACTCGAGCCGACTGTAGAGAACGGCTTTCTCAATCCGCTGCCAGCGATGGAAGTGGAGGTGTATGACGGAATCGACGCCGATCGCCACCGCACTGGAGCCGGCACCTTTCCTGCTGCGGATACATATATAACGGACCGAAATGTCGTTGAGCAGTCCTGGGCAGAACAACTCTCAGAGAAGGGTGTTGACATCCACGAAAACCAGTCTATCACACGGACAGATTTCCACGAGTTCACCGATGAGTATGATCTCGTCGTTGATGCAACCGGTCAGCCATCACTCTCTAGTAAAGCGCTCGGAACAACCAACGAGTATTCAGGATATATGGTAGCGCTTAACAGTGATGTCGAAGGGGACTTCACCGAGTTGTACCCGAACAGCCGGATAATTCTGGAGAACTATACAGGGTACTCGTGGGCATTCCCGAAGACATCGCAACGAGCCAACGTTGGTATCGGCTGGACGGTCAGTGACCGGCCTAGTGATTATATGAAGGCATTGAGGGAAGCCTGTAAGCGGAATGGGTGGCCAGTCCCGTCGCAGGAACGGACGAACGTCGCAATCATTCCCGAGGGACCAAGCCTTGATCCCGACAGAACCTATCTACCGGAGCATTCCGTCGTACGGGTGGGTGATGCTGCAGGTATCGCAAACCGACTCACCGGAAAGGGGATCTCACAGGCCGTTGAATCGGGATTCTTGGCCGCAGAGTTGGCTAACAGCGGCCAATTACACAATTTTCCTGACAGTTTATATCAGAGGATGAAAACGGAGTACATTTTCGCCACAGTTGTGAGATACTTTCTTGAAACTCGTAATCCCAAGGTTCTGGGAGCAGCAATTCGTGCCGCTGCCGGGATCGATATTGAAGACGTTGACCGGTCTCCGAGTACAGTTCTACTGCGTCTCCTCCGCCACCCTGTTTTGTTTGCCCGTATTTTCTCGAGACGACGAGTTTTAAACCGTGTCTATGGAGGAATGACTAACCAATGGGAGTTGATTAATTGACATCCGCTCGAGTTAAATTCTCAGAATCTGTTAGCTACTGGGAGGATCGGTAAGTACAGAGGATTAAATCAGCAAATGGAGTCCCTCAAGCGAATTTTCCGAGATCCAGAATTCGGTGGGCTCGGCTTCATCAGTGTTCCCGCTTACACGCCCCAGCACACAATCAGTCCGTAGAGGGTGACCGAATTCCTTCTTGAGAATCATCCAACTCACCTCGGATATCCGCGTTCCTGAAATGAGCCCCGACTCTTAGAAATCACGAACACCATCAATCTTTTTTACTACATCTGACAAAATCAGCCGTGAGGTGAAGTATGCCATGTCAACTCAATCCATCCGTACGAATTTTCTCGGAACCGAGACGTCGTTCTCGGTCTCGGGAGCCTGGTTGTCGTATTGGATCCTGCTGCTCCGGCTGACCGCCGGGTGGTGGATGCTCCACGCTGGCCTTGACAAAATCTGGGCGTGGCCCTTCGACGCCAGCTGGTTCGTCGGCGGAGCCGCTCAGGGCACGATTCTCGCCCCCTTCGTCACGCCGTTCAGCGACGGCATCCTGTTGGCGTTCGTCAACGTGGCGGTACCGCTTGGGCAAACCGCCATCGGTCTCGGGCTGATACTCGGTGTCCTCACGAGGACCGCCGCCTTCTTTGGTGCCTTCATGATGCTGTTCTTCTACTTCATCAACGGCTACGGTGGCGGCTGGGCCAACGGTATGGTCACGGGTGAACTCCTTGGGATCATGGTCTTCGGAACCATTGTGGCACTTGGAGCGGGCGGCGTCCTGGCAGTCGATAACCGCCTGCGTGAGATGGAACTGTTCGAGAACACGCGATTACGGAAACTCCTCGGGTGACTACCAATGAGTGACTTATCAACGGCAGACCAAATCGCCATGTACGTCGGCGGTGGCCTGGTTGTCTTGGGCGTCGTCGTGATCGGCCTGCTCGACATGCTACTGGGAGCCGGGCACCCAGTCGATAGCGAGGGAGCAATCGAACACGCTGCAGTGGTCCCCATCGACATTAGGGCGGGCATCATCCTGCTCGGCTTGGTGATTTGGGGACTCGTCGCCGTTTACAAGTTTGCCGCAGGGTCGGCACCGTCGGGATCGACTACGGGCCAAACCCCATCCGGCATGGACGACTAGTTCAACAACTCAGTCCGTGGAGCCATTTGCCAGTTAACTTTTCGCGTTGCTCGCACTAACGTCCATCTGATGCACCTAAACGTGAAGACAAACACGATTTTTAGGAGTAGCCCTGTCGTTTCTTGGTTTTCCTTCTGGTCAGTACGCGCGCTTTATTCAGCAGAACGAACTTAACACTCTTTGGTTTGGTAGAAGAAACGGGGATTAATACACAATTAGAATTTCCGAATTTAAGACTGAAATTAGTATATTACAAATAATATTTCAATATAGCCTTGACTTCCGATTCTGGTTTGTCTTTCGAAGAAAGGTGTACGGGTGTTTTTTCAATTCAGCTGTCCTTCGGTTAATCGTTAGAACGGGGTAATCTGCTTCCTCGATCACTTGAGCTGCGACGCTTCCCTGTAATAGCCGACGAATGCCAGTCAATCCTCGTGTCCCCATTGTAACAAGGTCGATGTCAGTCACCTCAGTGTATTTGAGAATCTCCTGCTGAGGTTGACCAAAGCTCAACGTAGTTCGGACAGGAACGTCCAAGGTCGCTGCCTTCTCCGTAATGTCCTCCAAGAGCCGAGTTCCCCGCTGTTCCCAAGAGTCAGTGACCTCTTCCCACGTGAATCCAGGCCGACTCGAATAGGACTGTTCGGAAATGATAAAAAGTCCATGTAGGGTTGCATCATACCGTTTAGCAATTTGTAGCCCATGTTTGAAGGCCACAGATGCCTCGTCGTATCCATCCGTAGGCACGAGAATATCTGTGAACTGACTAGTAGATAACTCTCCTACCGGATCAGAGGGATCCATATCAGGTATCGTCAAGACAGGAAGAGAGATATTTTGAATGATGTGGCTGGAGACGTCTCTCCGGAGAATTCGTGCTAATCTAGTCTGTGTAGGTTTCTGGTGGACAAGCAAATCGATATCATTCTCCTCAGCGTATTCCCGAATAACACCTGGAGAGTGCCCACTATCCACTGCTGGTATCACATTGAGTCCGAGCGAGTGGGCCTGATCCACCACGGGTTCAATTACCGCTGCTGCGTCCCATTCCTCTTGTTTAGTGACTTGATCGGATTCCACCTCCGTGCGTTCCTCATCTTGAATATATAACACGTGGAGAGCCGCATCATACGTTTCTGCAAGTGATAGGCCATATTGGACCACTGAGTCCCTTATATCAGCTCCGTAGAGTGGAATGAGGATCTGGTTGTACAGGTTGATGTCCGCACCTTCTCGAACTTCTAGATGGCTGGGGGAGTTCATACATATCTATACGTAACGACGATTTACCGTGCTTTCTGTTAAGAATCGAAACCGGGAGAACAGTCTCTGGGGTGGTGACTTGAGGCTTTTATCGCAAGTAACTCGCTATAGCACGTCTATTTCGAAAAGAGTGGAGACGTCGTTTGGAGTCGCATCAGTTCGACGAGAGCGTATTTCCCACAGTTTCGAGGAGTGAAGTGTCGGAGTCGGTGCGACGAGTCATGCTCTGGGTCATGTTGGGCGCAATTTAAGGCCGATATGCTCGTTGACGGAAAACCGTCACGGCAGCACCCTCGACCGATGAGGGTCGCCACATAGAGACGAATACGGGACTCTGACCTTTGGGGTTTCCTCCTCAGAACTGAAAGTCACCTTCCCCGTCGTGCTTGAATCCGTTCTCAATACACAGGAAAGGTCGACGTACAATTGAATACTTCCGAGCCAAGTGACGAGCATATGGAACGGGCCGTAACTCGTCGCGAACTACTACGGGTCGGTGCGACGACAGTCGCACTCGGAACCGCCGGTTGTTTGGGGTCATCGAGTGGGGATGAGTGGGATATCGAGGGAACGCTAGCGGTGACGAACGCCCAACAATACAGTTCACCAGGCTGTAGCTGTTGTGGAAAATATGCGTCGTACCTGCGGGAACAGCTCGACACGACGCTCGGGGAAACCGAAACCGAGGACGTGACGGATCTCAAGCGCCAACACGGTATTCCATCGGATCTACAGAGCTGTCACACACTCGTCCTCGACGAGTACGTCGTCGAAGGACATGTTCCTGCCGAGGTTATCGCGACGATGCTCGAGGAAGAGCCGGCGATTGACGGCATCGCGTTGCCCGGGATGCCGGCTGGATCGCCGGGGATGGGCGGGACGAAGTCCGACACATTCACCGTCTACAAACTCGGCGGCGGAAAGACAGGTGACGTGTACACCGAAATCTGAACAGAAAACACCTGGTCAAGATACTTTGGGACGGCAGTCGACACCCTAAACAATGATTCGACGACTCCTCCACGATCTCGGATACGTGCTTGCATACGTCCTTTTCCTCGGCGCGAATACGCCAGAATCGGTCGTTACCCGTCTTCGCATCGCCTATCGCCTTGTCGGTGTCCGGATCGTCGAGACGCCACAGGTTGATTCGGTCGAACGGACGATCTTCCTGTGTCCGTACCGAAATCTGGGCACTACGTGGGTTAGGGAGAAGTGGATCTGTCACGACATCCTGGACCGCGTCGACGACGGATACGTGACGTATCTCCGACGGCACAAGGGAATCGACTACCAGCGTCCTCGCGGGTGTGCCGACCTCGCGTACTGCGACGAATCCGAGTACTGCTATTCGGAGGTTTCCGAACTCGAGTAGGTGGCCGATGGATCAGAGTACTCTCCGCCACCGAATCACCGACCAGTTTTCTTACCGCGGCGAGCGAGCCGATATCTGGCGGGCGTTCGACCTCCTGTTCGATACTGACGAGTTCCTCAATCTCGGCTACTCGGAGTGGTACCAGCCACATATAGCCGGTTCGAGTCAACGTCGCCTCGTCACGGAAGTCGGCTCAAGGGTCGCGTCGCATCTACCCACAACCGACGGAGTGCGCCTCCTCGATGTCGGCTGCGGTCGGGGGGGTCCAGCCCTCCACCTCGCCTATCAGTTCGGCTTCAACGTCACTGGTGTCGACCTCGTTCCGTACAACATCCAGATGGCAACCGAGAACGCACGGGGTAAGCACCTCGATTCCGAGTTCATCATCGGTGACGCGACACAACTCCCGTTTACCAGGGACTCGTTTACCGCGTGTACAGCCATCGACGCACTCGTATACCTCCCCGAGCGGAATCGCGTTTTCGCTACAGTCGCAGATACCCTCGAACCCGAGGGGGTTCTCGTAGTCTCCGATCTCGTGATGCAGTCAGACGTGACTGAAACGGAACGGAGATTGGTCGATTCATTTGCGGATGCGTGGGATATGCCGTCCTTGGGTACTGTTGAAGGATACAAAGCTGCTCTCGACGAGACGAGCTTTGAGCTCAAAGCGGTCGAAGATATCACGAAACACAGCGTCGGACGCTTCCGAAAGTGGACGACGCTGTACCTCCAGCTACTCACGAGCCCGCTCCGGGCTCTCATTGAACGACTGTTAGGAGCGTATGATCTCGATCCCCCAGCGATTACTGAGCAGGTACGGAAGGCTCACCACGCGCTGCCGTTCCTGCGACACGTTATCTTCGTTGCGGAACTAGAGACTACTTGACTGCTACTTGCACGGCGCAAGAAAGAATCGGATCGTCACGTCGACGCTTGAGCATCCACGAATTTGGATGGACCTGTGGGGTCTTCACTGCTCGTGATTGTCGTGTGGTGGATCGTGACCCATAGGTTTAGAATTGGTTCAGACTCCAGTATTTATATAGGACACAGATAGGAATCCGTTGGTATACTCGAACGATAGTTCGGGATTGTGAGGTACTAACCGTTGATTGTGGAGTCAGAAAAGCCAAACCGTGCAGCACGGCTCAAATCGCTATGTATCCCGACTTTGGATTGCTAAGAACAAATTGCTTGATTCAGGCCCTCGTACCATTGATGTGGGGTGAAACCGAATGGCAACTGATCCAGTCTGTGGAATGGACGTCGATGAAAGTGATCCGGCGGCCACAGCTGAGTACGACGGTCAGACGTACTACTTCTGTGCCGAGGGCTGCAAGGAGACGTTCACCTCGACACCGGAGGAGTACGTCTAACCGACACACCCCACACCTGCGTCGTAGCTCCCCCACACCCACCCCCATTCCGCCTTTCGATGACCCAACCAGAACTTGACGACACGGATCGCGAAATCCTCCGTCTTTTAGCGGAGAACGCGAGACGACCCTACAGCACTATTGCTGAGGCTGTAAATCTTTCACCCCCGTCCGTTTCAGCACGCGTCCGTCAGTTGGAGCAAGAAGATGTCATTCGTCGATTCACCGTTGATCTCGACCTCACACAGTACGAAAACCGGATACACGTCATGGTACGCCTCCAGCCTGAGCTCGGAAAGACGGATTCTCTTCGAGAATCGATCCTCGAGACCCCAGCCGTAGAACACGTATTCACAACTGCGGAGGGCGAAATCGTAGCTGTTGCGACGCCGCCGCGGAATACAGTCGGAAACTGGGCGCAGCAATATCTACCACTGACTGACGTGCGGCGATACGACGTACAACTGCTGTCGAACGCTGCTCAATCAGCGTATGCCGAGGGGACTGAATCCGCACTCAAATGTGCAAATTGCGGAACCACTGTCGGTGAAGACGGACTAGCCACCCGTGTCGGTGGTTCACTCCAGCAGTTTTGCAGTGAGAACTGTGAAACAACGTATAGGGAACAGTATACAGAAAGTCAAGAGAAATCTGATGCTTAGAGTCTAGCATTAGCTGTATACTCAATTCCTGATTGCTTACGAGTTTGCTGCAAATAGTTTTGATTTGAAACAGTAATCGCAGTGAATTAGAAGCGTGTGTATACACCTATGGAAGCGTCCACAACCACCAAAGGAGAAGCTACAAGCAACAAGGTACTCGTCCGTGCTAATGAGATTGAAAAAACGTACGGATCGAGTTTTCCATTTACGCGGTCAGTGACCGTCCTCACCGATGCCGATCTCGAAATTCGGACGGGGGAAATCGTCGGGATCGTCGGCGCGAACGGGTCGGGCAAATCCACGCTCATGAACATCCTCGTCGGTGTCCTCGAACAGGATTCCGGAACAGTCGAACGGACGGGAACCGTTGGCTGGTGTCCACAGGAACCACTGCTTTACGACCGCTTGACGGTCGGAGAGACGTTCCGACTGTTCGGTTCCGGATACGGAATGACCGCCGAAGAAATCGACGAGGCCAAACACCGCTTGGCGTCGAAACTCGATTTCGAGCAGTACCTTGACTACCGAATCGACCAACTCAGTGGTGGAAACCGGCAGAAAATCAATCTCAGTATCGCCCTGATGCACGATCCGGACGTCCTCATGCTGGACGAGCCCTACACTGGATTCGACTGGGAAACGTATCTCACGTTCTGGGATCTCGCCGAGGAACTCGCTGCCGACGGAACAGCTGTCACGATGATTTCACACCTGATCGAAGAGCAAAGTCGTCTCGACCGCATCTATGAGGTTCGTGACGGACAGGTCTACGACGTGACTGACCAGGAAGGCGAGACTGATGCAACGGCCAGTGAACGGGGGGAAGAGACCGATGAATAGGGTTTGGACGGGGATTCGGGCGAACGTCTCCACCTTCCTCAGAACCCCCCTGAATGTTGTCCTAGCACTTCTCCTTCCGATTGTCGTTATCGAAGGCTGGGGACAAGCAATGGCTGGGTTACCAAGTATGCCGACGGTCGAGGCGATTCCGATCGAGCTAGGTCGCCTTCTCGGAGCGATATTCGGGGTCGCCATCATTGCCGGCCTGATGGGACTCGCGCAGATGATTAGTGCGCGTGCAGCCGATCGGCGACTCGTTCAGACAGGCTATCCACCCCGAACACTGCTTGCGACTCGATTAGCGGCGCTCGGAGGAGTGACCGTTGTCGTGGCTGCCGTGAACTACGGCGTTCTCTGGCTGACGATTTCACCGGGAGCCCCTGTCCTGACGTTCGTATTCCTCGTACTTGCCGGCCTCGTCTATGCGTTTCTTGGCGCACTCGTCGGGGCGCTCCTTCCACGACTGTTCGAAGGCTCGCTCGTCGTGGTGTTCCTTGCAATGATGGATGCGTTCCTCAGTGGCGACAGTCCGCTGGCCGCCGACGTTCCCGAGTTCGTGGAATACTTCCCGCTCTATCATCCAAAGGAACTCCTTCAGGAGGCGATGTTCCAAGGCACATATACGACGGGTGATCTCGGCTTCGTCGCCGGATACCTGCTAGTCCTGCTTGTACTCGTCACCGCAGTGTTCGGAGTGACGATGCGCACCAGTGGTGGGTGGTCCGCATGAGTCGTACGACAACGGCGTTCACAATCGGCATCAAAGAACAGGCGCGAAACTACGTCCTCGTCGCTCTACTGGTCGTCCTACCGGTCTCGTTCATCACGTTGGCGTTCGCAGTCACCCAGGACGTCGAGATGCCGGTTCGGACGCTCGTCGACGGTGAGACGGTGACGGTCATGCGAGGGATGCCTGAGGTCCACGGCGTGATTATGACGCCGATTACGAGCGCCCTCATCGCGGGACTCGCCGGGTTGTTCCTGATGCGAGAAGCCAAAGACACAGACGGTCGTCTGGCAGTCGCCGGCTATCGTGCACGACAGGTAATCACTGCCCGGTTTGGGGTCCTCGCAGCAATCACTCTCATCGTTACCGGCGTCTCAGTCGGCGTGATGCTCGTCGATTTCCAGCCTGAGCATCTCTGGTGGTTCGTCGCAGCGATGCTCGTCGTCTCGGTCACGTATGGTCTCATCGGGATGCTCGTCGGGGCCGTTTTCGACCGCCTAGCCGGGATGTGGCTAATGCTGATTCTCCCGATGCTCGATATCGGACTCTTCCAGGATCCGCTGTTCATCCAGTCCGAGCCCGAATGGTGGATGAAACTACTCCCCGGCTATTGGCCCGTCCGTGTGATGGTCGATACCGGACTCACAACGGACGTAGATACGACTCTCTCATTGGTGTGGGCTACTGGATACCTCCTCCTCGTAGCTGTCCTCACAATCGGCGTCTACTACCGAATTACACAGGAGAAGTAAGATCAGGCCAGTAGACTACTTACTCCGGTAACTGTAGGGGAGAAGACCCAAACAGCACTATATCCAGCTTCGCTCAATTGGATAGTTTGACTCGGATTTCACTACGACCGTCTGATCGGGCAAACGGTTCGGTGGACTCTGGTTGCTGCTGTGTCCCTCGTTCTCTGGGCACCGATGAGTGCGGCTTACGTTCCGCGGAGAAGTGCCGCGGCGTAGGAACAGGTCTTCGAAGGACTCCTGAGCGAGGGACCTCAGGCGTGTAGAAATGGCGACGACACCGCGCCTTACCGAGATGGGTCTTCACTCCCAGTCTCCAACCGTTCACGACGCTTCTGGAACTCTTCTTCGTCGATCTCGCCTCGTGCGTAACGACGTTGGAGGGTTTCCATAGCGGAATCGTCACTCTCTGGAGGTGCATCGCCTCGACCCATTGCCCAGTAGAGGAAGCCGCCGACCAGCCCCAGCATCCCGAGTGCCCCGCCGACGAACGGCAGCCCACCGAACCATCCACCGTTCCGGCCGTGCATCATCCCTGGACCCATCATTCCGCCATCGGTACTCCCACTGCCGTCGACGTCCGAGCCGACGGCAACGGCGCCGTTCTGGACGATCGTTTCGCTGTCTGGGACCTCGCCGTCCGGGATCGGGCTGTCTTCAGCTGGACCGCCAGGGCTACCAACGACGATGCGACCGACCATGCCGACCGTCTTGTGAGGGATGCAGTAGTAGTCGTACGTTCCGGGCACCTCGAACGTGTGCTCGAAGCTCCCCTGCGAGATGGTCCCGCTGTCGAAGGCGGTGGCGTCGGCGGGAACGCGGTCCGGATAGGCCGTCGCCGAGTGAGCTCCGGCTGCTATCTCGAAGCGGACGGTCGTGCCAGGTTCGACGTGGAGCCCGATCGGGTCGAAGTAGTTGTTGCCCATCTTCACGACGGGCGTCTCCTGTGCGGCGACTGGTTGGGTGAATCCCGCACTCGCGACTGTGCCAGCACCGAGCGCTCCCAGGAACTGGCGTCTACTGTAGTCTGTCATTGTAGCTGGTTGGCTTCTGTTATCCACGGATGATGCTGGCGAGCCGGTTCGTGAGTCCGGGCGATTGCTGGCCGGCGCTCTCGATGGCAGCCTCCAATTCGTCCCGGTCGACGATGCCGATGAACTCGGCCGTCTGTTCCCCGTTTGCATACACGAGCGTCGTTGGCGTCTTTCGGACACCGTACTCCTCGGCCGTCTCCAGATCGGTCTGGATGTCGACCTCCCGGAACTCGACATCCGGATACGCATCTTCGATACCCTCGTTTTTCTCTCGCTGCGTTGCGCACGCTCCACAAGTCTCCTGTGTGAACAGGATAACTTCCGTCATAGTAGCTAGTATGGTCTTATGCTTTTAGCACACTTCTATTCACATCCGAAAGCTGTGAGGGTCACAGATTTCGGATTCCAAGGGGCCGGACGTGAGTAACGCCGGAGGTTGGTGGTCGGACCGTCACTCCGAGCGTTCGAGCTTGTTCCGACGCGCCTCGAACTCTTCCTCGGTGAGATCTCCGCGGGCGTATGCCATACGCAGCTCCTCCATTGCGGGATTCCGCGACGACTGCGATGCCGTCACGCGACGGAAGACGAGATATCCGCCACCGAGCAGGAGGAGGAGGAAGACCAGCTGGACGAGCATCCCGACGAGTGGCCACCAGCCGCTGGTCGTCCCGTATCCACCCATCATTCCACCGTATCCCATCATCCCGCCGAATCCCATCCCCATCGTGAGCAAGGGGAGGACGATGATCGCCCCGAGGATGAGGAGGACGATGGTTGTGGTGTCGAGTTGGTTTGATGATGTCATGGTTCAGATCTCGGTCGATGATTCGAGTTCGTCCGCGACGCTGGCGAGAACGCGTTCGAACCGGTCGTGGACCTCGTTCGCGATCGAGTCGAGTGCCTCGTTGTCGGCGATGCCGACGAGCTGTTGTGGGTCGACGGCACTCACCATGACCTCGCCGCCGTCGGTTTCGTAGACAATGACGTTACACGGGAGGAGTGCGCCGAGTTCGATCTCTTCGTTCAGGCCCTCGTGTGCCAGCCCCGGGTTGCACGCACCGAGGATGCAGTACTGTCGAAACTCCTCGCCGAGTTTCTCCTCGAGCGTCGCTTGGACGTCGATGTCACAGAGGACGCCGAATCCTTCGTCTTTGAGCGCCGCAATCGTCGTGTCGACGACGTCGTCGAACTCACCGGTGACTGAAGTCTGTATTGTGTATTCCATGAAGTATCATACCCCGTCTACGGGGTTAACGGTTGGGTGCCGCAACGGCGGCCGTTGGGAATATGATGTATCGGCTGGAACAGCAGCTGCTCCAGTCATCCGGTGCGTTCGAGCTGTTCTCGCCGCCGATCGAATTCGTCATCCGAGAGCTCTCCGCGGGCGTAGCGCTCACGGAGAACCGACAGCGACTGCTCTTCGTTCCCACCGGAGCCTCGATTGAGGAGCGCATAGACAATGTAGAGCGGAACGGCGATGAGGAGCCCCATCCAGAGGAACCCCCAGAGCCCCATCGCTCCACCGAAGAGGCCCCAGCCGCCCCCCATCATGCCGCCGCCGTAGCTCCCACTACCGTGGGCAACAGCCGGTCCAGTCGCCGCAACTAGCAGCGGGACGGCGAGGATCGCGAGTCGCCGAGCAGTGCGTCCGATGTGAGTGGTGAGTTGCGTCATTATCTTGCGTTGGTGAGTTGTGGTGTTCGATTGGAGCGATCGAAACGGCCAGAGCCGTCAGCAGTGGCCCTGCCCGTACATCCCGCCGTTGTAGCCGTCGTCAGCCCCGTCGTGGTATTCCCCGTCAGCCATGTCCTGGGCCATCTCGTCGACGGTCACACCCATGTGCGACTCCATCCACTCGACGCTACCCGGGCCCATGTGTTCGGTCATCTGTGCCTCCATCCAAGTGGCCCATTCATCTGCGGTGGCATTGTCCGTAGGCGCGTCGTCAGCGGTCGTTGCGTTGTCGTGTGCGCTGACTGCCGGTGCGGCGAACGCGAGTCCGACAATCGCGAGCGCCACGAGCAGCCACCGGCCGAGTTTGAAGTTGGTCATTGTCTCTCTCCTCGGTTACTCGTAGGCCTGCTCGGGAGTTATCGACATGGGTGTGAATCCATACAGGAGAACGTTCGAGAACGTCTATAACATCTTCTAACCGTTTTGCTCGAGGGAGACCGTTCATACCTACGGAATTCGAGAGGGAGAGCGCCCGATAGATAGCGACTATTTTCCCGGTTGTTGCTGCCGAAGGTCATCACTCGGATACACACGATAGGTCCGACCCTGTCGTTCCCGATACAGCAGACCTCGCTCCTCGAGTGAACTCACGGTCTGGCTTACTTTACTCTTCGAGAACTCAGATCGATCCCGAAGTTCAATCTGCGTGATTCCGGGGGAGTTCAGGACGGGTTCGAGGACGCGTCGTTCATCATCCGGTAAGAGATCGAGAACGCGTGCTTGGGGGTCCGATTCAGGATTGATAGACGTCGCCGGTGCAGCGTCATCATCCATCGACGTAGCTGTTGCCGCCGATGTCTGTGCAGGATCGACAGGCGCCGTTGTGTCGGCCACTTCTGGATCGGTGAGTTCTCCCCGGACCACGTAATAGACGCCACCGATAACGCCAGCAACCAGCAGGGTTCCAACCACGTACCAGAGGGGGTCTGGGCCGTGCATCGTTCCCATAGATGAACCCATCATTGACCCCATCGATTGCTCGATAGCCCGACGCTGTTGATAGGCCCGCCAACTGAGTACCCCGCCGGCCAGGAGAACGAACCCGAGAAGCACACCGACGACAGTATCTGCTCGACGGCGATTCATATGACAGCCCCGAGTTGCGGGATTTGACTATTCATACCGTCTATTTGAGCGCAGTAGGTGTGACAATTGCGGATTGAAACTGTGATGATGAACCCCATCACAGCGGATGAACCACAGTGCGATCATCAGTGGTCATGATCGTGATCGTGGCTCGATATTTGCGGGCTTTGATTAGTAAATTCCGTTGGTTCTTCTTCGAACGTACGCTTGCATTTCTTTGAGCAAAAATAGTACGTCGTCCCATCGTGGGACGCACTCGGGCCCTCATCGTCGGTTCGCATCCCGCACACCGGATCTCGATACTGACCTGGTGCGCCGAGTCCCCGCCGGTAGACATACAGAAGGAACCCGGAGAGCGCAAAGGCGATAATATTGAGGTAGAACGTGTAGTTGAGCTCGAAGTACGTCTGTTCAGTCGCCGTCTCGCCGCCCGCCAGATCTGGAACGATACCCAGCGCGTCGAACAGCAGCTCCATGAGGAAGCCGGTGAACGCCATCGTGACGAAGAAGACGCCGAGGATGTACAGCATCACCTTCCAGCCGTAGTACTTCCGGTAGACGTTCAGGACGGGCACGGTGATGAGGTCGGCGTAGACGAACGCGATGATCCCGGCGAAGCTGACGCCACCACCCCAGAGCGCGACGGCGAACGGGACGTTGCCCATACTGCCGACGAAACTGAGGACGGCGATGATGACGCCCATGACGGCGTTCTCGGCAGTCACGAGCAGGCCGTCGCCCTGAATGAACAGCGTGTTCCACACCCACTGCGGGACGAAGACGATGACGAACCCAGAAATAAGGAAGCCGGCGACGATGTCTTTCCAGATCATCGACCACTCCTTGCGGTACTGATTCCCGACCTTGTACCAGCCACCCCACGACAGCAACTCGTCACGCCACCCGCCGCTACTCGACGTCTCCTGGCGATAGGTCTCCATACAGCCCTCCGAGCAGAATTTGAGCGTCTCACCGCCGTCGGTCGTGAGCGTGTACTCGTCTTTCCCCTCCATCCCGCAGGTGGGATCTTCCGTGACGCCCGCCTGGCGGTCGCGCTCGTTGAGCTTCTCGCGGACTTCGTTAAACAGGTTTTCGGGAAGCGTGAGGTGGACGATGGCGGCCATGACGGCGATGAGAATCAGGCCGCCGAGCAGTTCCGCGACGAGGAACTCCCAGCCAAGCAGGATGAGAATCATCAGCCCTAGTTCGACGATGAGGTTCGTCGACGCGAACATGAACGCGAGGAAGTTCACCGCGTGCGCCCCCTTCTTGAACAGGCCCTTCCCGATGGCGACGGCGCCGAAACTACAGCCACTGCTTGCTGCTCCGAACACAGTCGCCTTGGTAAGTCCAGTTAGATCGCCCTCACCCAGCACCTGTGCCATCCGCTCCTTCGAGACGTAGACCTGGACGAGACTCGTAATCGTGAGGCCCATGATGATCGCCCACGCCGCCGTCCAGAGAAATCCGACACCGATACGAAGGGATTCAAGAACTCCGTCGATTATCGTCGCCTGCATAGGTGTATCATTGTAGGGATCATCTATTGCGGTTTTGATTAGAATATACTGCCTATGAGGGTATCAGTACTATGGCATCGTAACCGTCGGCCATAGATGATCTATCGTGAAGAGGGGAAAACATTGCAAACCTCCACAAGCTCCACGGAATCCGACTTCAGATTCAAAAGGGGAATCTGATTAAATCACGCCGACGTATTAGAGGCTAATGGGACCAGTAGAGACCGATGATATCCCAAATGAGGGGAACACCACCTGGAAGAACAGCCTTCGCCGGCCTGCTCGGTTGTCCAGTACGGTAACTGTCACATCCACTTCCTAATTTACGATGGCTGTCGATCTGGCAATCCATGATGCACTCGTTCTCACAGCCGACGAGCGGAACCGCCTGTACGAGCGCGGCACAGTATGCATCACCGATGGCTGTATCGAAGAAGTCCGACCATCACGTGCAGGAGACGGAGAATTAGAAGCGTCCACCGTTATCGACGGGAACGGGAAACTGGTGATGCCGGGGTTGGTGAACGCCCACACGCACTTGGAGATGACACCGCTCATCGGTGCGTTTAGCGAACTCGAGCTGACGGAGATGCTTGGGAGTGGGACGGCCTTGTTTAACAGATTAGGGAACGGCGAATTCGAGTACCTCGTCGAGGCAGGCGTCGAGCTCGCAGCGCTCAATTTCCTCTTGGGCGGTGTCACGACCGTGAACTCGATGGACGCACGGCCTGCCGCAGGTGCAGAGGCGTTCGGGGAAGCAGGGCTCCGCGGATTTTTCGGCCCGGCGATCTCGGACCTCTTCTGGGACCAACCAGTCGATCAGCAGTTCTCCCGTGCTCGCGAGTTCGTCGAAACGTACCACGACACGTACGACGGCCGAATCAGGGCGACGATCTGCCCGCACGACGACTGGTCGTGTACCCGGCAGCTGTGGGAACGGACCGCATCCCTCGCCGCAGAGTATCCGGACCTGCTCGTCCACACGCACTTGCTCGAACTCGAGGAGAGTAACACGATGGCACGAGCGAACGGTGGCGAGGACTCGGTAGGATTGCTCGACGACGTTGGACTCCTGGACGACCGACTGGTCGCTGCTCACTTCCGCCTCGGCGACGAAGAGGACATCCAGCGAACCGCCGAGGCGGACGCGGCTGTTGCGCACTGCCCGTCCGTCTTCTGTTACTGGAATCCGGACGGGGAGACGCAGTGGACGCCCGTTCCCGAGCTTCGAGCCGCCGGCGTCGACGTCGGAGTAGGGATTGACGACCACTACTGGCACGACTCGTACAGCATGTTCGGTGAAGCGCGGCAAGCTCGGCTGGCGGCAAATCTCAAGCGTTCAGCCGGGCAGTTCGACTCGATGGAACTGATACGAATGCTCACTATCGAGGGCGCACGCGCGCTGGGGATGGGCGACGAGATCGGCAGTATCGAAGCGGGAAAGCGCGCGGATATTATCCTCCTCGACGTCGACAAACCGAAGTTCACGCCACTGACCAACGTTCCCGCACACGTCGTGAACAACGCGGTCCCGGCCGACGTCGAGACAGTGATCGTTGACGGCGACGTCGTCCTCCGGAATGGTGTGCCCGAGACAATGGACTCGGACGACGTGCGACAGCGAGTAAATCAGGCTGTCGAACGCTTCATGGACGAGACAGGCTGGGAGTTAGACATTGGTGGTAGTGAACCGCCGACCAGCATCGAGACTGTACGGGACCTCCCAAAGCGTGGCCCTGCGCGACTCCTGACTCGCCTCGCGATGCAATCCGCGCGTGATCGGTTCTCCTTCTAAGACCCTGCCAGCGTAGGGGTGGTTCCCCCTCAGGAATTTCTGTGGGCGCGAACGAACGCACGTCGCAGGACGGTCAGAAGAACGTACGTCTCGTACTTCTGGGTCTGGCAGTGCTCGCAGGGCTGCATATCCTCGACGATCTCCTCAATAGCGTCGTCGTACTCGTCGGTGAGCGTAGTGAGCGCGTCCGTGATCTGGGGCTGGGCAGCGTCGATCATCTCCTCGACGGCGGCGTCGGCCGAATCTGGTAGTGAGTACGAGAGGACGATCGTGTTCGCGTGGTAGTACTTCGTCGTCCCACCACGCCCCTCCTCGAAGCGAACGACGTCGACGAGGCCCGCATCCCGGAGCTCGTTGATGTGATGGCGGACCGTGTTCTCCGTCCGGTCGATGCCGCGATCGTCGAGGCGTTCGTGGACCTCGGTCGCAGTTAGGGCTTCCTCGGACAGAATGTCGAGGACCATCGCCCGCATCGGCTCGTCGATGGCGTCCGAAATCCGAGTGTCTCGCACCGCGATGTCGTCGAGACGGTGGTCGGTATCGGAATCACTCATACGAGGACTGAGCGCGAGCACGCGGGAAAAGGTAGCGGGGCAGGAGTCGGGTAGGTGTCTGTCGAGGTATCCAGTACAGGATGGACCCGCGATAGCGAAAGCCCTAGACGACCCGTTTGACTGTTCCAACGACTCGTATCCGAATTCAAACATATCATATAAAAAATACTTATTGAGGTACGGGCACTATCTCAAACTGTAATGAGCGACACAACCCAATTCCGCGTCCTCGACTTCGACTGCCCGACCTGCGCGAGTACCGTCGAACGCGCCCTGTCGAACGTCGACGGCGTCCAGCACGTCGAAGTCCACTACGCGACCGGCCGCGTCGAGATCGAGTACGACGACAGCGTCGCTGACCCCGACGCCTTCGCAGAGACCATCGAAAACCAGGGGTACACTCCCCAGCCCGCCTAACACTATGAACAAACAATCGATCACGCAGTACTACCGGAACCACCGGAAGGCCATCGTCACGGCGACAAGCGGCCTGCTGTACGGCGGTGGCTGGAGTCTCGGCTACCTCACGAGTTTCGAGATGGCAAGCGCCGCCATCCTCGTCCTCGCGACGGTCGTGGGTGGCTACGACATCGCCAAGACCGCTTACCACGAGGTCACCAACCGGACGCTCGGCATCAAGACGCTGGTGACGCTGGCCGCCATCGGTGCTATCGTCATCGGGGAGTACTGGGAAGCCGCCGCCGTCGTCTTCCTGTTCAGCCTTGGCAGCTACCTCGAAGGCCGGACGATGCGGAAGACCCGGACGGCACTTCAGGAGCTACTGGAGATGACGCCCGACACGGCGACCGTCCGTCGCGACGGGACACTCCAAAAGGTCTCCGCCCGCGATGTCGAAGAGGGCGAAGTCGTCGTCGTAAAGCCGGGCGGGAAGATCCCGGTCGACGGAACCGTCGTCGACGGCGAGAGCGCAGTCAACCAGGCGCCGGTCACCGGCGAGAGCGCGCCCGTCCACAAGGCCGACAGCGACGAGGTGTACGCCGGGACGGTCAACCAGGAGGGCGCGCTAGAAATCCGGACGACGGGAGCGGGATCGGATACGACTCTCGAACGGATCATCCGTCGCGTCGAGGAGGCCCAGGAGGCTCAGTCGCCCACGGAGAGTCTCATCGACCGGTTCGCGAAGTACTACACGCCGGCCGTCATTGCCCTGGCTATCGGCGCGTACGCGGTCACGCAGAACGCGATCCTGTCGCTGACGCTGCTGGTCATCGGCTGTCCGGGCGCGCTGGTCATCGGGCCACCGGTCAGCATCGTCTCGGCCATCGGTAACGCCGCCCGGTCGGGCGTGCTGATGAAGGGCGGCGAACACCTCGAACGCGCCGGCAAGATCGATCTCGTCGCCTTCGACAAGACGGGGACGCTCACGAAGGGCGAGACCACCGTCTCCGGTATCGAGGGGTTCGGCGTCGCCGCCGCCGACGTCCTCTCGCTCGCAGCGACCGCCGAGAAGAAGAGCGAACACCACCTCGCGGACGCCATCGTCGACATGGCCCGCGAACGCCAGACGGCTGCGACGGACGGTGGAGCGACGGTCGCCCAAGCGGACGATACGGACGTGGGGCGCAGGTCGGTCCCCGATCCCGACGACTTCGACGTGGTCGCCGGCAAGGGCGTCATCGCCCATGCCGATGGCCAGGAAGTCGTCGTCGGCAACCGCGCGCTGCTGGACGACCGCGACGTCGATGTCCCCGATCGGGTCGCCGACTACGTCCGCGAGCGTGAGGGGCGCGGCGAGACAGTCGTCCACGTCGTTCGGGACGGGGACATCATCGGCGCGATTGCGATGCGGGACGAGCTCCGGGAGGCCGCTCCTGGGGTCGTCGCGGCGCTCCAAGACGCTGGCATCGAGACGGTGATGCTCACCGGCGACAACGAGCGGACGGCCGCTGCCGTTGCCGAGGAGGTCGGTATCGACGAGTACCGTGCCGAACTCCTCCCCGAGGACAAGCAGTCCGTCATCGAGGGCTACCAGGCCGACGGCCACGTCGTCGCGATGGTCGGCGACGGCATCAACGACGCGCCATCGCTGGCCACTGCCGATGTCGGCATCGCGATGGGTGCTGCGGGAACGGACACCGCTATCGAAACGGCTGACATGGCGTTGATGGCCGACGACCTCGAACGCATCCCGTACGCGGTCAAACTCAGCAAGGCGACGCGCTGGAACGTCCTCGAGAACGTCGGGCTCGCGGTGCTGACCGTGACCGTCCTCCTCGCGGGCGTGCTCACCAGCTACGTCACCCTCGCGTCGGGAATGCTGGTCCACGAGGCCAGCGTCCTCCTCGTCATCCTCAACGGGATGCGACTGCTCCGCTACTGACCACGAGACACGATCACAACCACAACTCATGACATCGAATTCGACTGCGACTGACACGACCCAGACGAGAACCAATTGGCAGGTCGACTACGACGCCGACCCGATCGAAATCCGCGACCCCGTCGCGGAGGCCCTCGGCGTCCTCGAACCGGGCGAGCCGTTCGTCGTCACCTACCGGGACGCGGTGAAAGAAGCCGGACACTCCTGTCCGACAGCCTCGGGTGCCTATCGGATCGTCCAGCTCGGGCTCGACGCCCTGTATCCCGACGACTATCCAGTCCGGAGCGAAATCGAGGTCCAGACGGCCGGCCCGCAGGACGATGCCGCGTACGGCGTGATGAGCCGCATCATCTCGTACGTGACTGGCGCGACCGGCGATGACGGATTCAGCGGGCTCGCCGGCGGCTATGGCGGCCGCCGCGACCTCCTGCGCTTCGACGCGTTCGACCCGGACACGGCGGACCCGACGTTCCGGTTCCGGCGAACCGACACGGACGAGACCGTCGAAGTGACCTACCACGTCAGCGACGTTCCTGACGGTGGACCCGCAATCGGGAACCTCCAAGGGATTCTCGACGAATCGGCAACTGACCAGCAACGAGAGGCTTTCGCTGACGCCTGGCGCCGCCGGGTACAGGTCGTCCTCAGCGACGACTCGCTGTTCACCGTCGACGCGGTGTGAACGCGACGGTCTACCCCTCTCACTCGAAATAAGTTACTGCGGTACACTATCGATCTCCTCAAGGGCCTCAGTAGCGACATCACCTAACTCACCAGCCTCGATATGCGAGTACCGCTCACGAACCATCTCCTCAGAATTATCGAGATATCGGGCCGCCACAGTATATCCGAATGCCCGGACCAGAACCTCGCCCATGCCACGACGGCCACCGTGCGGAGCAAGATAATCGTGTTTCGGATGGTCGATGTCGATCTCCGCGGCCTCCGAGAGTCGTTGGAGAATCGACCGTGCGCCGTCCGTCGTGATCGACGGCGGCCGAATGTCCACATCGAGCGCCAGCAGCAGGTCGCGAGCGTACTCCGCACAGCGTTCAATGATTGCTTCTGGGCGTTCCCCTCGTTCGGCGAGGTTTTCCCGGACGAGCCCTGCGAGCGTCCGTTGGTCGAACGTCGGAAACACCGGCCAGCGCTCCGTTGGTGGGTCCATCAACTGGCGATAGCTTCGCAACGGCGAGATCACCGGATCGGGAAGGCTCGCGGCATCCCATTGCTGTTTCTTCCGGTAGACGTCCATACTCCCGTCGTCGACGGAGAGGTCCTCCCAGCGGACGCCGCGCCGGCGCGGGTCGTTCGGATCGCGGAGGAGTTCGCCAACGCGGACGGCGGTGTACGCGAGGACAAACACCAGCGCCCGGTCACGAGCCGCCTTCAACGCCGCGTAGCGTGCTCGCTGCTTGTCGAGGGGATCAGTATCCTCCGGGAGTGTCGTGTACGCCTCGACGGCGTCGCGGGCCCGTTCGTCGACGTGACGGGTGAGGGCGTGGCGCTGTTCGGACGTCCAGGCCTGCTGGTCGCCGGGCTTGCGACCGTCGTCCTCCGGCAGCGGCGCCATCGCACTCGCTCGCTGCGCGTAGTGGGCCTCAAGATATCCCTCGTTGACGCACCAGCCACACCACTGGAAGTTGAGACTACAGTAGGTTTAGTGGGGCTGTAGTGCGTGGTTTTGACCGGATCGATGACTGGAGACTGCTTCAGAACCCTCTCTAAACGACCATTATTGTTGAGGTTCCTACCATATGGACGGTTTTCTGCAACTCTCGGTAGCGTTGCCACTCAGACGACCCTCTATCACGGGTAGAGCACCGTACTACCCGATTCCGGTCTGCTTCTTCATCAGCGTGAGCGTATTATCGGCCGTCACAATGGGCGAGTGTTCGTACTCACCCGTCAACTCGACCTGGACGAGCAAATCGACCGCTCGCCAAATCGAGTACAAGAGACACGCGAACGCGAAGTAGAAGAACCGGAGCCCGAAATCCGTGGACGTCGTCGCAGCCATGAATCGCTTGATCGATCGATAGCCGCTCTCAATCTCCCAGCGATAGCCATACTCGCTGAGGAATCCACCGCCACGGTTGGACATGAACACCGAGTACTGTCGATAGTCGTCGTGTTCAGAGTCTTCTTTCCGGCGGTAGATTAGCGTCGTCTCGTGCCACTCATTCTTGTCGAGATGGAGTTTGCGGTTGGTCTCGTACCGGTCTTGATCGCGCTGGAGCAACCGTTTGGCTTGGGCTTTCTCGCTGGCCTGCATCCGCTTCGGGACGACGTAGGAGAGCCCACGCTGACTGATCATCTCCAGGATGTGCTGGCTGTCGAATTCCCGATCCATCAGCACGTTATCGACGTGAACGAGATCCTCGGCAGAGTTGAGCAGATCCTCGACGATTTCCTTGCGGGACTCGCCTTTCCGTACCGGGCGGGCATCAAGGACGAGTGGGACTGCGTTACCGACCAACTGGACTGTCGCCCACTGGTAGGCGTATTCGTCAGTCTTCTCCTTCGTCCCGATAATTTCGTCCTCGTGGCCCGTCCTATCGCCGGTAAAGGGATCATCCTCAGTGATGTCGATCGCGACGATGCCTGCGCGGAAGAACTCCTCTGTCTCCGCGAGCTCGTTGATGAGCTGTCGGAGTGCCTGTCGGTACATCTCGCGACTCTGCTCGATGGAGAAATCTCGAATCTGGTCGCGATGACCGTGTCCGAGTGGCGTTCGATCACGCGTCGACTCGAAAATGAAACTGCGAGCGCCCTCGTTGGCGGCCAAATTCTCACGGAGTCCCAAGTAGGTCTGTAAGCTCCAGTAAGCGTTCTCGGGAATCTCACAGTCCTCACCACGATTGAGCGAGAACGCGGGGAACACGACGCGACTGACGTGGTCGGTGATCTTCCCTGCCTTGTCGAGGATGGCCTGGTCGTTTGGGTCTGATTCAGAGGTGGCGTCGGCTCGATCCGGGAGGTTTCGTTCTGGTTCGCGTGGCAGGGCGACATCCGCGTTCTGTGCTTTGACGAGAATCGTACGAGCCGCTTTCTGGATCGTTTCCCGAAGATTTCCCGTGAATCGCTTGTTCCAGGTACGCCAGAGCGTCGACTGATCTGGTAGTGAGTCAAGCCCGAGTTGCTCACTAATCTCGGGTGACTGCTGGAGGTATTCGACGAGCGCTGTTTCGTGGGGCCACCCGTGGAGTTCCTTGAGGAGAAATACCCGGAACAGCTGCTCCATTTCGTACTGTGTGGTCGACGAGTAGCAGTCGTGCGGAGTGACCTCGAGATACGCCAAGGGAAACTGGCAGGCAAACTCATCAACCGACTCGTGAGCATCATGTTCGAACCAGACGCTCGCTACTATTCGAACGTCTTCCTCAACAGCAGCCAGTGAGCTTCGATCGTAGAGTGGGGTCGAATCGTAGTTGGGCCATTCAGAGTAAGGGAGTCGTGCAATGTGGCGAAAAACGGTCCGCCGTGACGCGCGCGTCGCAGTCACTGTGAGAGGATAGCTACTACACTCCTAAGAACCCGTTCACTGGCTCGGACTACACTTGCCCATTCTGTTTCAAGGCACGAATCGCTCGTGCTGCCGTCAATTTAAGCAATGCAACAACTGTATCACCAACTGCTAAACCAATTCCTCCAGATTGACGCGCCTCTGGGAGGAGTGAAATATGACACCACTGCCAGGCGCCTCTCAACGAAAACTACAGAGTCCTGGTTTTAATCACAAGTTCCTGTGTCCGACAGAGTTTCCGTCGCGGGTGCTGGTGGTTCGTGGGTCCCGAAGTTGGGATGGGTCTCCTCCATCCAGACGTACACGATTGCCCCCGATACGAACATCAGGAGTGCAGTCGCGTAGAACGCAGCCTCGGCGCTCACGAACTCCATAGTGAGTCCAATCAGGATCGCGCCGACGCCGTAGCCAGAGTCACGCCACATCCGATAGACGCCCATCCCGGTCGCGCGCCACGTCGGGTGGGCCGCATCGCCCGGGACTGTCATTAGGTTCGGATAGAGTAATGCCATCCCGAGACCCGACACCCCGGAGAGCACGACCCACGGGAGGTACCCGTCAACGAGAACCATCCCAAGGACGCCCACGCCAGCGAGGAACATCCCAACGAGGACCGGCGGTCGGCGTCCGATGCGGTCGGCGAGCCCGCCAGTCGCAATCTGAAGGAAGTACATCGCGCTGTGGACGGCCACGACAGAGCCAACGGCCGCAATTCCGAGTCCCTGACTAGTGAGATACAGTGGGACGGCAAGCCAGAACAGCGTGTCGACGAACTTCTCGATGTGCCCCGCTTGCGCCGCGGCGAACAGCGTCTTGTCGCCGTAGGTCGCCCGCTTCAGCACCTCGACAAACGGCAGGTTCGCGTCGTAGTGAGGGAAGTTGAGACTACACCGGGTTTAGCCGGCCTGTAATGCGCGGTCTCGGACGAATCGATGAGTGGAAACTGCTTCAGGTTACTCTCCAAACGGCCACTCTTGTTAGTATGCCTACTATATGATGGATTATCGGTCCCTTTCGGTAGCGTTGCCACTCAGACGGCGCTCTATCACGGGGAGAGTACCTTACTACCCGATTCCTGTCTCCTTCTTCAACAGCGTGAGCGTATTATCGGCAGTCACCATCGGTGATCGTTCGTATTCCCCGGTCAACTCGACTTGGACGAGTAGATCGACCGCTCGCCAAATCGAGTACAAGAGACACGCGAACGCGAAGTAGAAGAACCGCAGCCCGAAATCGGTCGAGGTTGTCGCGGCCATGAATCGCTTGATCGACCGATAGCCACTCTCAATCTCCCAGCGATATCCATATTCACTAAGGAAGCCCCCACCCCGGTTGGACATGAACACCGAGTACTGCCGGTGATCATCGTGTTCAGAGTTCTCCTTCCGACGGTAGATTAGCGTCGTCTCATGCCACTCGTTCTTCCCGAGATGGAGCTTCCGGTCGGTCTCGTACCGGTCTTGATCACGCTGGAGCAACCGCTTGGCCTGAGCTTTCTCACTCGTTTGCATCCGTTTCGGCACGACGTAGGAGAGCCCCCGCTGGCTGATCATCTCTAGAATGTGCTGACTATCAAACTCCCGGTCCATCAGCACGTTATCGACGTGGACGAGCTCTTCCGCCGAATCCAGCAAGTCCTCGACGATCTCCTTGCGTGATTCACCTTTCCGTACCGGACGGGCATCAAGGACAAGAGGGACTGCGTTGCCGACCAACTGGACTGTCGCCCACTGGTAGGCGTATTCGTCGTTCTTCTCCTTCGTCCCGATAATCTCGTCCTCGTGGCCCGTCCTATCGCCGGTAAAGGGATCGTCCTCAGTGATGTCGATCGCGACAATACCCGCTCGGAAGAACTCCTCTGTCTCCGCGAGCTCGTTGATGAGCTGTCGGAGTGCCTGTCGGTACATCTCGCGGATCTGCTCGATGGAGAGATCGCGAATCTGGTCGCGATGGCCGTGTCCGAGTGGTGTTCGATCACGCGTCGACTCGTGAATGAAGCTGCGAGCGCCCTCGTTGGCGGCCAAATTCTCACGGAGTCCCAAGTAGGTCTGTAAGCCCCAGTAAGCGTTCTCGGGAATCTCACAGCCCTCACCACGGTTGAGCGAGAACGCGGGGAATACAACGCGACTGACGTGCTTGGTAATCATCCCGGCCTTGTCGAGGAGGGCCTGGTCGGCAGGGTCCGATTCAGTAGCGTCGTCGCCTCGATCCGGGAGGTTTCGTTCTGGTTTGCGTGGTACAGCGACACCCGCGTTCTGCGCTTTGATCAAGATTAGTCGAGCCGCTTCCTGGATCGTCTCGCGGAGATCGCGCGTGAAACGCTCGTTCCATGTGCGCCACAGTGTCGATTGATCCGGAACCGTCCCCAACTCGAGGCGTTCACAAAGTTCGGGGTAGGTATCGAGGTACTCGACGAGAGGTGTTTCGTGCGTCCAGCCGTGGAGTTCTTTCAGCACGAACACGCGAAAGAGGGTATCCATCTCGTAGCATGTCGAACTCTCGTAGCAGTCGTGGGCTTCGAAGCGAAAGTAGGCCAGAGGAAGCTCGCAGACAAACTGTTCGAGTGAGTCATGATCAGGGTGCGTAAACCAGACACGTGAGACGACTCGAACGTCTGATTCTAACCCACCAAGTGAGGAGCGATCGTACAGCGGTGTCGAGTCATATTCGGGCCATTCGACGCGCTGCTGGTGTGCGATTCGTCGAAAGACGCTGCGTCGAGACTCGCGAGTCGCAGCCACTGCAGAAGAATAGCCCGGAGACGCTCAAGAGTCCGTCCAACCGACCAGTAGAGGAAGAGTTCTGTGCTCTGTTGGATCCCTCAATCGCGAACAGGACTGGTGCAGCTAATCGTTAGATATAGCTGATTTAATGACTTTCAACACGTGCCAGCGCCGCCTCCCCTTGACCTTATCCTGAACAACAGAGACAGAGATGCTGTTAAGATTGCTCAATGCGCCTCAGATCCAGTTCCTGTCGCGAAGGATACAATAAGACCGATGATGAGAACGCCAACAACGCCTAGAAGTCCCCGGATAACCAGTTTCACACTACCTGATTTTGCTGGGTCGGGGTACATGAGGAAGAGAACTGTGATTACGAATAGCAGTACAGTCATGAGACCGACACTGGCGTCTCCGAGAATTTTATTCATAGCCGTATTTTTGGAGATGAGTTATTATATCATTCGGATTCGAACGCTCAGTTGTGCGACCGGTCGGCTCTTATATCGGTCGTCCAAAGGGGGTGTATGGCTGAGAGTGGGCTTGCAGCAGGCTACCAACGATCGAGTCCATGGCCCGTCTTCCTTGCGCTTGGACTTGTCCTTTCCGAGGTTGGCGTCTTCCTTGCGGGTGTACTCCTCCCGGTCGCAGTCGGTGGACTCCTACTTCTTGAGGTGTGTATTATCGGAATCTTCAGAGAATCCGGGTATGCACGTACGCTCTCGCGCCCAGCCCTTGGAATTGGGAGTCTCTTCACAACGGCCGGACTCGTATTACTCGCGGCAACAACATATTGGGTACGCGGCGTTACAGTGCTCGCTGCTGGTGTCCTGGCAGTTATCGGTGCAATTGTGTGCTGGCTCTACGAGACACGTCGACTATGAGTGAGCGCGCCCCAACCCGATCCGGTTCTCATATCGTAATCGCGATGCTCATCGTCGCCATTCTTACAGCCGCTGGATTCGGATACGCGGTCGGTGCCTCCGTCCTTCAGAGCGCTGTTGAGAAAGGGATAGAGGCGACGCTTGGTCCGATATCGTTCGCACTCTCCCCATTCAACCTCTTCCTCTACGGGATGATTTCGGTCAGCATTGGGATGGCCGTCATACTGGGTATTGTGCTCTTCCTCTCGAAGTATGATACTGCGTCTCTGAGAGACTAGCCGAGAAGCACTGCGGGTGCTGAAGAGAGCGAGAAATACGCGACGCCGAATTGGACCGCGTTATACGTCGCATGAACAAGTGCTGGGACGGCGAGGTTCTCTGTATATTCGTAGAGGACACCGAGGACGAGTGCGATGAGGAACACACCACCGAGGTAGACGAGCTTTCCGTCGCCGGAGAGCGAAGAGACATGCAGAACTGCGAAGGTTGCACTCGCGATCGGGATCGCAACAGTCGGTGTGAACTCGCTACGGAGCCGTCCTTGGATGGCGCCACGGAAGAGCAATTCCTCGCCAGGCCCAACAAGGAGGTAGGAGAGCGGGATCATGAGGAGGAGGACGGCGGGGTTTTTGGCTGCCGTAGTCACGACTTGGTTTGTCGCCGAATCAAGCCCGAGGAAACTCGCCGTCATGGAGAGACCGACCCAAAGCGCGAGTGTCGCGACACTTCCAGCGACGATAATCGCGAGATCACGCCGCGATGGAACCGCTACCGGGAGTGGTGGAGATGTATTGCCAAGTCGGCTGTAGAGGAGCGCGACCCCCCCAAACGCAATACCTTGGAGAAGTGTGGCGCTAAGTACGAGTTGAATAGCGGGACGGTCAAAGACCGGAATACCAACAACAGTGAGGAGTCCGGCTCCCGTCGCGACGAGGAGTGTACCGACACCGAACCCAACAATAGCGAGTGCGATGGTGAGAGTCACCGATCGGACACGGTCCGAGATCGCATTCATACACAAAGATGTGCGTGGGCCGTAGAAATGCTGGTCGGTCTTGACCATCACTCTATTATATACGAATCAGTTCACCCATCTGGAATAATAATATAGGGAGTTAAATTGGCAATACAGCCCATATAGACCGTTTCAGTTAACAGGTGGATTAATAACTGTATGATGGTTATCTCCGAGTATGAGCGATCCACCAGCATCAGCACACGACCATAATCACGACGATGACGACCATGATCACGACCACGATCATGGCCACGAGCATGATGAGCCAGTGGCAGACCTGGTGAACGGAGAGGTAGTACAGTTGTCCGTTCCGGAGATGGACTGCCCGTCCTGTGCCGGGAAAGTCCGGAAGAGCGTGCAGCAACTCGACGCCGTTGAGACGGTCGACCCGCAGGTCACGACTGGTACCCTCACCGTCAGCTACGAGAAGGAGGGAACCACGCCAGAGGCCATCGCCGAGCGCGTCGAGAAGGCCGGCTATACCGTCGAATCTGGCGTCGGTGAGACGACCGAGACGTTCACCGTTCCGGAGATGGACTGCCCGTCCTGCGCGGGGAAGGTCGAGAACGCCCTCGAGGACGTCACTGGCGTCAGCACCTATCAAACCCAACCCACGACTGGGAAAGTCGTCGTCACGTACGACCAGGCGCACGTGTCGGCTGACGACGTGACACGGGCGATCGAGAGCGCTGGCTACGACGTCACTGAGACGACGGTCTCCAGGGGGGAAGGGAGTAGTGGACTGGCAGAGACTGACGGGGTCTGGCAGAGTGATCGCGCGACGAAGACATGGATTAGCGGTGGGTTTGTCGCGCTCGGCCTGCTCTTCGAATTCGTCCTGAGCGGCCAGAACTCTACGCTGATTACGGGGCCATTTACGCTCGCGCTCGCGGACGTCCTCTTCCTGATCGCAGTTTCGGTTGGTGGTCAGGAGATCATCGAGGGAGGGTATTACTCGCTGCGCAACCGGAATCTGGACATCGACCTGCTGATGTCCATCGCGATTACGGGGGCACTCGTCGTCAGTGTCGGCTTCGGCGAGGGGCTCTATATGGAGGCCGCGATGCTCGCCTTCCTCTTCAGCGTCGCCGAGCTTCTGGAGCGCTACTCGATGGACAAGGCCCGCAACTCCCTGCAGGAGCTGATGGACCTCTCCCCGGACGAAGCCACCGTCAAACGGGACGGCGAGGAGATGACGGTGCCCGTCGAGGACGTCCGCGTCGGCGACGTCGTCGTGGTCAAGCCCGGTGAGAAGATTCCGATGGACGGCGAGGTCAGCGTCGGCGAGAGCGCGGTCAATCAGGCGCCCATCACCGGCGAGTCCGTCCCCGTGGACAAGACGGATGGCGACGAGGTGTACGCCGGCACCATCAACGAGGAGGGCTACCTCGAAGTCCGAGTCACTTCCGAGGCTGGGGACAACACGCTCTCGCGCATCATCGAGATGGTCGAGGACGCACAGGCGAACAAGACCGAACGCGAGCAGTTCGTCGAGCGCTTCGCCGGCTACTACACCCCGGTCGTCGTCGCGTTCGCCGTCCTCGTCACGCTCGGCACGCCGTTCGTCCTCGGGGCGACCTGGGAGCAGTCCGTCGTCTACGGCCTCACCCTGCTCGTCCTCGCGTGCCCGTGCGCGTTCGTCATCTCGACGCCCGTCTCGGTGGTGTCGGGCATCACGAGCGCCGCGAAGAACGGCGTCCTCATCAAGGGCGGACAACACCTCGAGGCGATGGGCGACGTCGAGGCCGTCGCGCTCGACAAGACCGGCACGCTCACCAAGGGCGAACTCGCCGTGACGGACGTCATTCCGCTCAACGAGAACACCGAGGACGACGTCCTGCGGTGTGCGCGCGGCCTCGAGTCGCGCTCCGAACACCCCATCGGCGCAGCCATCGTCGACCACGCCGCGGAGAACGACGTCGGGAAGCGCTCGGTTTCCGAGTTCGAGAGTGTCACCGGGAAGGGCGTGCGCGCTGACCTCGACGGCGAGACGCACTACGCGGGCAAGCCGGGGTTCTTCGAGGAACTCGGCTTCGACCTCTCGCACGTCCACGCCGTCACCGACGGCGGGGTCGTCACGCAGACCAGCCAGCGCCTCTGCGAGCGGAACAACTGCCTCGACCTCCTCCAGGACACCATCCCCGACCTCCAATCCGAGGGGAAGACGGTGATTCTCGTCGGGACGGAGGACGAACTCGAAGGCGTCATCGCCGTCGCGGACGAAGTCCGCCCCGAAGCGCGTCGCGCCGTCGAGCGCCTGCACGACCTCGGCGTCGCGCACGTCGTGATGCTCACCGGCGACAACGAGCGTACTGCACGCGCCATCGCCGAGGAGGTCGGCGTTGATGAGTTCCGCGCGGAACTCCTCCCCGACGAGAAGGTCGAAGCCATCCAGGACCTCGACGGCGAGTACGACGGCGTCGCGATGGTTGGCGACGGCGTGAACGACGCGCCGGCGCTCGCAACGGCGACTGTCGGTGTCGCAATGGGTGCGGCCGGTACGGACACCGCCCTCGAGACGGCGGACATCGCGCTGATGAGCGACGACCTCGCACGCCTCCCCTATCTCTACGAACTGTCGCACGACGCGAACGGCGTCATCCGGCAGAATGTCTGGACGAGTCTCGGCGCGAAAGCCGCCCTCGCGCTCGCCGTGCCTTTTGGCCTCGTCCCCATCTGGGCGGCCGTCCTCGTCGGCGATGCCGGGATGACGCTCGGCGTCACCGGCAACGCGATGCGCCTCTCCCGAATCACCCCCGAGGACGACTAGAGCGCTCACCCAGTCGCACTACACTCTCACTGATGCGCTTCCACTCGTTCCCAAACTAATGGAGAGCCACAACCACGACACGACGACAGATTCAGACCACGACCACGGCGACGGCAACCATACCGAGCCGCGAAGTATACGTAAACTCGGCGTCGTCGCCGCGATTAACACGGCTGGCTTCGTCATCGAACTCGCCGGTGGTCTCCTGTTCGGATCGCTTGCACTCCTAAGCGACGCCGTCCACATGCTCTTCGATGCGCTGTCGTATCTGATGGCGTTTGCAGCCACCTATGTCGCCGACCGGTACGAGGAGCGCGATTTGTGGACGTACGGACTCCACCGACTCGAACCGTTCGCCGCCCTCCTCAACGGGGTGCTCCTCGTCCCGATGGCGCTCGTCATCCTCTACGAGTCCTACCAGCGATTCTACAACCCCGTCGACCTCGACCCGACGATGACCGTCCTCCTCGCCACGGGCGGCCTCGTCGTGAACGTCGCGTCCGTCGGCTACCTCCACGGCGACGAACTCAGCCTGAACGAACGCGGCGCGTTCTACCATCTGCTCGGCGATACCGGGGCGTCCGTCGCGGTCATCATCTCGACCGCCATCGTCGCCGTCTTCGAGATCCGCATGGTAGACCCGATCACGGCCGCGCTCATCGCTGTCGTCATCATCTGGTCAGCATACACCGTGTTGCGTGACAGCCTCGACCTCCTCCTCGAACGTAGCCCGATTCCGATCGCCGACCTGCAGGCATCCCTCATGTCGATCGAGAGCGTTGAGGCGGTCGAGGACTGCCACGTCTGGCAGGTCTGTAGTCGGCTTACCATCGGGACAGTTCGAGTCAAGGTCTCAGTCGATTCGCTCAATACCCAAGAGGAGCTACGGGCGACTATCCACGAGAGACTCCGAGACGCCGGCCTTGACCACGTCACTGTCGAACTCGTGAACGAAGCAACGACGCACCGCACAACTACCCATACACATTAGCGACCGTGACGCCCACCATGATACAGAGACATACCCCGCTAGCTCAGGCGCGTCTCCGTTCGGACTCTACGAGGCGACCGTGACTACGTGTTCGTTCTGCGGCCGCGAGATCGATAGCGAGCCGATTCGTGATAACGGGGAGGTGTTCTGCTCGCGTGGCTGCCAACAGGGGGAGACGAGAACCAGTGGCGCACACATCGAACACACTCCTGAGACAACGCAGCAGACTGACGGCGAGACGGCGTATTTCTCGATCAGCGGCATGCATACGCACGCATGCGAGTCGTATCTCGAGCGACGCGCTGTGACACTCGATGGCGTCAGCGGTGCGTCCGCGAGCTATACGGCCGAGATGATGCGCGTCAGCTACGACCCCGAGGCGGTTGAGCGTGACACCATCGAGGACACACTTTCTGCATGGGGATATCGAGCCTCTGCGCCCACACCAGAGGAAACACCCGCCGACCGGAACGACTTCGACTTCGACCATCTCCGCACGATTTTCTCCGTGATTGCCGTCGCACCCATCTACATCATCTATGCTGCCTTCTTCTACCCCGTCTATCTCGGACTCCTTCCGACCTCCTCACTCGATAATCACGCAATCGTTACTGGTCTCTACGGGCCTGTCGCGATGTTCACCACGATCACTATCTTCGGCGTCGGATTCCCCATCCTCCGGTCGGCCTACATCAGTCTCCACGAACGCCAGCTTACTGTCGACGTCCTCATCTCCATCACTGCGGTGAGCGCCTACGCGTACTCCATGGTCTCACTGCTCTATCTCGACCGTCTCTACCTCTTCTTCGATATCGCGACGGCGGTCATCGTTCTCACGACAATCGGGAATCACGCCCGTGCCCGATATAAACGCCAGGCGGTCGAAGACCTCACCGAGTTCGTCGACGAGACAGAGACCGCTGCACGCCGCCTCCTTGAGGACGGGACAACGACGATCGTCCCACCCGAGGACTGCACGACTGGGGATCGGCTTCTCGTCCGGCCGGGCGAACGAATCCCACTTGACGGCACGATCGTCGATGGCCGCGGAACGGTTAACGAGGCGCTCATCACTGGCGAGGCACGACCCCAGCGTAAAGTCGTCGGCGACACGGTCATCGGTGGCTCCATTGCCGCCGACGGCTCATTCGAAATCACGGTCGACGAGGGGGCGACGAGCACACTCGACCGACTCCGCGACCTCGTCTGGGATCTCCAGACCGAACAGTCCCCGGCCGAGCGGCTCACGAACCGTGTGACAGCAATCTACATCCCGGTTGTCTGTGTCTTCGCACTCGTCACACTCGGTGCGTGGACGGTTGCTGGCGCGCCAGCCGAACCCGCACTTCGGACGGCACTCACCGTGCTGATTATCGCCTGCCCCGTCTCCCTCAGCCTCGTCACACCACTCGCCGTCGGTCGTGGGCTCTCAACGGCTGCCGAGCGAGACGTCCCGGTTTTTGATCAGACGATCCTTGAACGGGTGACCGACGCAGACGTCATCGCGTTCGACAAGACCGGAACACTCACCACCGGCGAAATGCGTGTCGCCGCCGTCCACGCAGTTGAGGAGTGCGATAGTAAGGCGGTTCTTCGGCGGGCAGCGGCCGTCGAGTCACGTTCGAGCCACCCGATTGCCGCCGCAATCCGCGACCGTGCACCGGACCGCTCACAAGCGGTTACGTCGTTCGAACGGTACCGCTACGGTGTCGTGGCCGACGTGGACGCGTCGCGGACGGCCGTCGGAAACCCCGCACTCTTCGACGACCTCAACTGGAGCATTCCCGAAGCCATCCGTGACACAATCGACCGTGTCCGTGACCGTGGCGAGCTCCCAACGGTCGTCGGCTGGGAGGGGACCGCAACAGGCGTGATCACACTCGAAGATCAGCCCCGCGAGAAGTGGACGGAAACTGTCGCGGAGCTCGCGGCCGATGACCGACAGATCGTGGTCATCACGGGCGATGATTCACGCGTTGCACGGCAGTTCGAGGCACACCCGGACGTCTCCAAGGTCTACGCGGACGTCCCACCGGAAGCGAAAGAAGAGCTCGTCCGTCGCCTCCGCGATGAGGGTGTCGTCGCGATGGTGGGGGACGGGACGAACGACGCACCAGCGCTTGCCGCTGCTGATCTCGGTGTGGCGATGGTCTCCGGAAGTGACTTCACCGTGACTGTCGCGGACGCTCTCGTAACGGCCGACGATCTGACGCCGTTCCGCGATCTCTTCGGAATCGCGCGTGGGACACGGCGTCGCCTTCTCGAAAATCTCGGACTCGCGCTCACAGTGCCTGCTATCGGTGTCCCGCTCGCTGCCGTTGGGTTCGTCACACCGCTCGTCGCGACGACGCTAATGGCGACCGGAACCATACTCGTGCTCGCAAACAGCTACCGCCCCCTCACCAGCAACTTGTGATAAATCGGCTCTGTTGAAATCCTCGGAGGGTTACAGGTTCGCCCGGTAGTCTGACCGGATGCAGGCCCTCCCAAAGTCGCAGTTGCTTCGGTTCGTTGAGCAGGCATATCACTTGGCTCGGCGAGCTGTTGCCCGCTACTCGTCAAAGTTCTCGAAACGACGGTACACACTCCACAAGCACATCGTCTTGCTCCGTCTCAAGGTGCGGAAGAATACGACGTACCGGACGCTCCTTGACGAACTTATCGAGATGCCTCGCATTCGGAGCGCCCTTGGTCTTGAGGAACTCCCGTCTCCTTCGACGTTGTGTAAGGCGTTTAACTGGCTCGATATGGCGGTTTGGCGTGTGCTGCTCAACCTCTCGGTTACCCTCCTCCCGACCAACGGTGTCGTCGGTATCGATGCCTCTGGCTTTGACCGTAGTCACGCCTCGAAGCACTATACGAAGCGAACGAAGTTGACGATTCAGCAGTTGAAAGTCACGCTTCTCGTGGACACGAGAGCAAATGCTGTCCTCGACGTACACGTAACAACAACACGAAAACACGACTCGAAGATCGCGCCGTCGCTCATCAAGCGGAATACCGGGGAAGTAGCAGTTCTCCTCGGCGACAAGGGATACGATGATCAGAAGATTCGCGCATTAGCCCGTGAAACTGGTGTTCGTCCGCTCATCAAGCACCGCGAGTTCTCGTCTCTTCACAAAGCGTGGAATGCTCGGTTGGATGCCGATCTCTACGGTCAGCGCAGTCAAAACGAGACGGTAAACTCTCGCCTCAAACGAAAATATGGCGCATTCGTCCGCTCACGGCACTGGTGGAAGCAGTTCCGTGAACTCGTTGTCTGCTGTCTCACTCACAACATCGACAAGGCACTTTGAACGTTCAATAGAGGGAATCCACCTAATGCTCTTGCTCAACGGTTCACTCCTGTTCTCCGCGGCAGTTCTGTTCCCACTCCTGACGAGCAATACTGTATCGGACGGAGTCGCGTGGCTCTCCGTCGATAACGAGTTCATTACGGATTTGACCCTCTTTATGACCACCGAATCGCTCAACATATTTCTCAATGGCTTGCCGGGAGTTCGTGTTTTCAGGGTCGTGTGTAACCGTCACAATTTGGAGGTCGAGTCGGTCGAACGCGAGTTTGAGAAAACGAGCAGCTCGTTCTCCAGAGTACCCTCGTCTCCAGAAGGGCTTTCGGAGCCACGTCCCCAGTGTCGCCAGTTGACGGTCCCAATCTGGATGTATTCCAGCGAGACCGGCGAATTCGTTAGCGTGTTCGCCGTCTTTCGGTCGAATCACGTAGGTAGCGTTCTCTCCGTTCTCGAACTCCGTCCCACACTGCTCGACCCATTCGAACGCCGCTTTGGGGTGAGAGTATGAGTTCCACGTGACGTACTCGGTTATTTCGTCAATTCCGGGCGCTCCTTCTTGGACGTGAGTATAGAGTTCGTATGGGTCAAACTCATCCTGATGGAGCCGCTCGTAGCGTAGCCGTTCACTCTCCATCTCCACTGGAAACACTGGCATTATCACTACGATTCGAGGAGCAGTCAAAATCGATTTGTCATCCCACTGACAATATGTTCACCCACTTACGGAGTATCTGTTCTCCCCTGAATTTGGTCATGAAAACTGTCTCGGTCTGATGAATACCTTCAATAAGTACAGCGAAGAAAGTAGTCGTAGTGCTACGGACGGGCTGAACCGTTACGAATCCATTGCAAGGCGCTGTCGCGGTTGTCTAGTTGGAAGTATCGCATCTGGTCGGGAGCAACTGGCCAGACTGGCCGTATGGCTCGCCACTGGTGAAAGAGTAATTTTGCCCAGAACGAGTCTCCGACGCACGCATAGGAACGAATGTCGAACTCGGGTCCGTATCGAAGGTCTGGAAGAATCCCGTGCAGATGGGTGAGATACGTCGTTGCTGTCCAGTCGGGAACTTCCTCATACACTCGGATTGACCCATGTTGCTTCGTTCGTTCAATGAGCAGCGAGTAGAACTCCTCGTAGCCGTCAGCAGTACCATTCCCGACACGTACCGCAATGAGATCGTCCTCTGTCGCGTCCAGTATCTCAAACATCCTTAGTGAACGAAATCGAATAAATGTATCAAAGTTCCGGTGGTCGCTCGACGGATCAGTTCGCAGTCCCACCCAACAGCTGTTTCAGCAGGAAAGGTGTGGAATCGATAGGACTTCAACAGAGCCGATAAATCGGATAGCGGCAGAGCCGATCGGCACCGTGTGCATTGAGACAGCCAGTCTCAACTACTGCGTAGTGATCGTCGTCCTCGACCTCTAACTCCGCAAGGTGGACCGTCTCCTTGATCAGGAAGATAGAGACGAGGAACGCCAGCACGACGACGATGGCGAGGAAGTAGAACGGCTCCGGCCGAAGGCTCGTCTGGGCGGCGATGACGCCCGTAATCCAGGCGCCGACGGCGACGCCGGTGTAGCCGAACGCTTCGTCGATACCGACCGCGAGACCGCGCTGGTCGGGGCCTGCGATGTCGATTTTGGCGTTAATTGCCATACTCCAAGTCAACGCCTGGTTGATCCCTAGTAAGATGTTCCCGACAGTAATCCACGCCCAGCTCGGGGCGTAAATGAGGATGATGGGCAGCGGGAGTGCGGTCGCCCAGCCGAGGACGAGCACGGGCTTGCGGCCGTACTCACCGCCCCATTTGCCGGCATAGAGGTTCAGGAGTCCCTTGACGAAGCCAAACGAGACGACGAACGATCCGATGACGAGGAGTGACTCGACGCCAAGTATGTCACGTCCCAGAACCGGGACAACCGCCCGCTCAGACCCGATGGTCAACCCGGTGGCGAATACGAGCAGGACATGCAGTGAGAACTGCCCGAGGTGTTCGCGGATGCCTTGTTTGTGTGCAAAGCCCGCATTCATGAATTATTGACCGGACTGTCCGCCACAGGTATTTGTGTCTGGTTTGAAAGAGTATCGCGTAGAATCATGGGTTACTGGCGCTGGGCTCGGAAGGACTGGTGGTGCTGGTCGTCATGTAGGACCAGCCGTTCATTCCACCGACCATCCGCTTCGCGTCGTATCCATGCTCTCGAAGACGACTCGCGGCGAGCGCGGCCTTTGATCCACTGAAGCAGACAACCGCGATTTCGCGGTCTTCAGGAAGTTCCGTGAGTGAGGCGTCGAGACCGATGAAGTTCTCGCCGCTGAGCTGGTCATAGATCGGGAGGTTGTGGCTACCTGGGATGTGCGTCTCATGGTAGCTGTAGCTTGGCCGAACGTCGAGGACGAACGTTTCGCTGGCTTGCTCCCACACTTCTGAGGAAGTTATTGTATTGCTCAATATACACAATACTAATTCGCTCGAAGTGATAAGCGCTTCGCTGGAAAACAGGTACGAGACGAACGGCGCTCAGACGAGAAGTTGGATGTCGGCGTCAGCCATGTCTTGAATGGCTGTGGCGGCGCCAACACCAGTCGTGACGCCATCGTAGAAGTCGTCCTCGTCGTAGTCCATGAGGTCGATGGTCATCTGACACGCTTGGAATTCGACGCCCATGTCGAGCGAGGTGTCAATAAGCTCCTTGATGGTCGCGGTGTCGTTGTCCGCGATGCGCTTTTCCATCATCTTCGTCGTCATTCGATCCATGCCGGGAAGCGCGGCGACGGCGTTCGGAACGGGCATGTTCGGGTTGCCGACCGAACTGAGCTTGAGACTCTTCGAACGCTCCTCGTGGAGGATATCGAGTCCCCAGAAGGTGTGGAAGACGGTGACTTCATAGCCGAACGCCGCCGCAGTCGAGGCAAGGATGAGCGGTGGGTAGGCCATGTCGAGCGTCCCTTTGGTGGCGATGATGGACATCTTCGGCTGCCCGTCGCCTCCCTCAGCCTCGAGGTCTGCAATTGTCTCCTCCAACTCTTCGACTCGCGCTTCCAACTCTGCGCGACTGGGGCTAGTCTCGTCGCCGGGAGATGGTGTGCCAGTACTCATTGTTAGATCACTCCGTCTTCCGCACGTAGTGCGTGTAGACGTCCTCGCCGTCCGTCTGGTCGAGAAGTTCGACGCCGTCAGTCGTCTCGGCCCAGCCGCCGAGGTCACTCATGCTTCCGGGGTCGGTGGCGAGCACTTCGAGGATGTCGCCCTCGTCGAGATTGTCGGTCGCTTGCTTCGTCTTGACGACGGGCATCGGGCAGTTCTGTCCCTTCACGTCGAGCGTCTCGGTGACTTCGTAGTCTACCATGATATTGGCCTCACCACCCAATATTGGGTCTATGCTGAAAAACATACCGGTAGTAGTTCAGCTATTACACACTCTCGTATTTGAGGATATTCTATTATTGTCTCGTGCGCACCTATATAGCGATTATAGCAGATGGAGTATTGTGCAGTAGTTGTACTACTATGCAAAGTCTTATTTGCGGCCGGCCGATACAGTGGAGTGAGATGAGCGATAACGCATCCGCGACGACCGACGCCGCAGTTGAGGAAGTCACGCCGGAGCGACTGAAGGACCGCATCGACGCCGGCGAGGATGTCTTCCTCCTCGACGTCCGCTCGGAGGGCGACTACGAGGAATGGCGTATCGACGGCGCGAGCGTCGAGAGCGTCAACTACCCCTACTTCGAATTGCTCGACGGTATTCCCGAAGAACTCCACGAGCGACTCCCCGACGATCGGCGGATCACGGTGCTCTGCGCGAAGGGCGGTTCCAGCGAGATGATCGCCGAAACGCTCGAAGACAACGGGTACAACGTCGATCACCTCGAACGCGGCATGAAGGGATGGGCGCGCATTTACGAGTACGCCGAACTCGACACCGACGGTGATGCGACCATCGCGCAGTACCGGCGGCCGTCCTCGGGCTGTCTCGCATACCTCGTCGCGTCCGACGGTGAAGCCGCAGTTATCGACCCGCTGCGGGCGTTCACTGAGGAGTACGTGCAGGACGCCCGCGCGCTCGGCGCCGACCTCACCTACGCTGTCGACACGCACGTCCACGCCGACCACATCTCCGGCATCCGAGACCTCGCCGAGGAGGTCGACGCGACGGCCGTTCTTCCTGAAACGGCCGATGCTCGTGGCGTCGACTACGACCGTGACTACGAGACAATCGCGGACGGCGAAACCCTCCACGTCGGCGATGTCGACGTCAAGGCGATCCACACGCCTGGGCATACGACGGGGATGACGACCTACCGCGTCGGGAACGTCCTCTTCACCGGTGACGGCCTCTTCACGGAGAGCGTCGCGCGTCCCGACCTCGAAGACCCCGAGGCCGCGAGGGACGCCGCACGAACTCTCTACGAGAGTCTGCAGGCCCTCATCGAGCGCTTCGACGACGACGCGGTCATCGCACCCGCCCACTACTCGGACGCCGCGACACCGAACGGCGACGGCACCTACACGGCCGACCTCGGCGCGCTCGTCGACACGATGGACGCGCTCACCATGGACGAAGAGGCGTTCGTCGACTACATCGTCGCCGACATGCCACCGCGACCCGCAAATCACACGGAGATTATCGCAACGAACCTCGGCCAGCAGGCGCCCGACGACGAGACGGCATTCGAGTTGGAGCTCGGCCCGAACAACTGCGCAGCGAGTGAAGACGCCATGACGAACTAATCATGGATGCGTTTACTCCACTCCTCGCGTCCGGGCTCGAGGGGCTCTTCCCGAGAGGAATCCTCCCCTATCTCGTGGGCGGAGTGCTGGTCGGCCTCGGCGCCACCATCATCTATCTCTCGACAGGCATCATCGCGGGTGCGAGCACGTTCCTCGAGTCGACGCTCTCCTACGTCTCCGGCGTCGAACGCTTCAACCGCTACAAGTACGTCCAATCGCGCGATTGGCGCGTCGTCTTCACACTCGGCATCATTGCCGGCGCTGCCCTCTGGGGATTCGTCCTCGCGCCCGACCCTAGTGCGTGGACCACAGACGTCCAGTGGTGGCGCCTCCTCGGCGGCGGCGTCCTCGTCGGTATCGGGACGCGCCTCGGGAAGGGTTGTACGAGCGGGCACGGCGTCTGTGGTGTGGGCTCGCTCTCCGAGACGTCGCTCGTGAACGTCGCGACGTTCATGGCGTTCGCGATCGGGACTGCACAGCTCGTCGCCGCACTCGGGGTGAGCCCCTGATGAGCGACCAGCAGAGCCCGTGGTTCATGCCCGCCATCTTCGTCGGTGGCCTCGTCTTCGGGCTCGGGCTCGCCATCAGCGGGATGGCTCGCCCTGAAGTCGTCTTGGATTTCCTCCAATTCGACGACTTCGGCCTCCTCTTCGTGATGGGGGGTGCTGCCGTCGTGACGGGACTCGCGTTCTTCGTCGCGACGACCGTCCTTGATCGCGCGCCCCTGACGGGGACCGCGTACGCGCGGCGCGTTAAGGAGTTCGACCGGAACGTCGTCGTCGGCGGCGTAATTTTCGGCGTCGGCTGGGGACTTTCCGGCATCTGTCCGGGCGCTGCCTACGCGAGCGTCGGCATCGGCAACCTCCCGATCCTCTGGGCGATCGCGGGCATGTTCCTCGGCGCGTACGCGCAGGGCTACGTCCGCAGTCGCCTCGCGAATACCGCCAACTAATCATCCATGTTTCAGCACATCCACATCGCATCCCCACGCCAGCAGAATTGTGCAGTATTGGAACTACAAGAACAAGCTATGGTGACTTGAGATGCTCGGTCTCGAAACCCTCAGCGGCCCCCTACAGGCGGTGGCGACAGTTGGCATCGTGCTCGCCGAAGCGCTCGCCCTCTACGTCAGCTACGGCGCGTTGAGCCACCTCGCCCAGTCAACCATCCTCGCCACCGTGAGGGGTGAGTGACGATGGAAATCCTAGGGCTGAGTCTCCTGATGGTCGGCGTGTTCGTCGGATTCGGCCTGCTGATCGGAACCCTCTTCGGGTTCTTCGGGATGGGTGGATCGTTCCTCGTGACACCCGCGCTACTCGTGCTCGGCTACCCCTCGACAGTTGCCGTCGGCAGTGGGCTTGCGTTCGTCTTCGGGACGAGCGTCATCGGCGCGCTCCGCCATCGCGACCACGGCCAAGTCGACTACAAGCTCGCGGCCATCATGACCGCCGCGATGACTGCCGGCATCGAACTCGGGAAGAGCGTCGTGTTCTTCCTCGAGGCAACCGGCATGGCCGACCTCGTTATCAACGTCTCGTACGTCGGCCTGCTCGCACTCGTCGGCTTGTTCACTCTCCGCGACGCCTGGACGAACGAGACCGATGACGAGAGCGGGGCCAGCCTTGACCTTGCCGAGCGCGTCCAAGAAATCGAAATTCCGCCGATGGTCACCTTCCGTGGAGACGTCCGCGTCTCCGGCGTGATTGTCGCCGCGATTGGTCTCGTCATCGGCGTCCTCTCGGGCTTCCTCGGTGTCGGCGGTGGGTTCCTCCTGATGCCCGCCATGATGTACGGGCTCGGCATCCCGGCCGCCATCGCCGTGGGGACGGACATCCTCCAAATCACGATTTCCGGCGCCTTCGGCGCGTTCACTTACGCGCAGTCCGGTGCGGTCGCCTTACCCGTCGTCGCGTTCTTACTCGTCGGAAGCGCATTCGGCGCCCGCATCGGTGCCGGCGCGACGAACCTCGTCGACGAGGACGAAATCAAGGGCTACTTCGCCGCAATGCTGCTCGCCGGCAGCCTCGCCGTCGCGACGAACAAACTCGGAACCGTCTACGGCATCGCAGCGCTCAACACCGTGAGCACGGTGCTCATCTTCGGGGCTGCACTTCTCGTCAGCGGTGCCGTCGTTCTCGCTGCCGTTTGTCGCCTCCGAAATGACTCGTCCGGCACGTGGTGCCGCCTCACCACATCCTGACCCTCCTGCGCTGCACTCTTAGCCCCATGTAGCACTCGGAGTGTAGCAGTAGTAGCTTGGCTTCGCGTCGTCAGTCGACCTTCGATTGCGGAGGATGAGAACCACCCCCGATATTTTTCATGTCACACGACAGAGTCTGTAGTATGGTCGCTGACAACTCTGTGGCGCTCGTAACGGGTGGCGGATCCGGGATCGGTCGAGAGACAGCCCTCGAATTCGCTGCGGAAGGAGCACGCGTCGTCGTCGCAGACGTTGACGTCGAAGGCGGTGAGGAAACCGTCGCTGACATCGAAGCCGACGGTGGTGATGCACTGTTCGTGGAGACAGACGTCACCGATGCTGCGGAGACGGAAGCGATGGTTGAATCCGCCGTTGAGGAGTATGGCTCCCTCGACTACGCGTTCAACAATGCCGGTATCGGCGGTGACAGTGCGCCGGTCGACGAGTACGACGCCGAGAGCTGGGAGGGCGTCATCGACGTAAATCTCGTCGGCGTTTTCAAGTGTATGCAGGCGGAGATTACGCAGATGAAGCAGCAGGACTCCGGTGGCGTCGTTGTCAACAATTCCTCGATTCTCGGCAAGGTTGGCTTCGCAACCTCTTCCGGGTACGTCGCCGCGAAACATGGTGTCCTCGGACTGACAAAGACTGCTGCCCTCGAGAATGGCGAGACGGGTGTCCGCGTGAACGCCGTCTGTCCCGGCTTCATCGATACGCCACTCCTCCGCGAGGGCGGTATGGAAGAGGGCTCCGAGCTCCGCGAACAAATCGCGAGCAAGCACGCGATGAACCGTCTCGGCACACCTGAGGAGGTTGCGAGTGCTGTCCTCTGGCTCTGTGATGAAAACGCCTCCTTCGTTACTGGCGAGGCCCTCGGCGTCGATGGTGGCTACCTCGCACAATAGACACCTTGTCCCTGACCGGTCGAATCGTCGGCATCACGCTGGTGTTGCACCGCTTCGCCGCTCGTTAAAGTGCGATATTCGCAGGTATCTATGACACACATAGGAGCAGCGAAATCAGGGTTTTGGCCTCACTGAGCACGGACAAGACCGATCAGCGCCGGCGTCACGTCGTGCATTACTGCCCGAATTGCTGATTCACCGAGATGGTTAGGCGTACAGCCACTATCTCGTGATATCCGAGTCCATCGCTCTGATTCATATGAGTACACGCGAACCAACTATTGACCCGCAGCAGTTCCTGACGAACCTCCGTGCCTTCCACTATCGGGAGGTGATGATGTCCCTCGCGACACTTGCTGTCCTCGCCGGTTCGATTCTGCTCTTCCCGGGCTGGGGGAACGTCACGAAGGGTGTGCAGTCGACTGTGACGACCGAACTACTCGCTCTCTTCGTCGTCGTCGCCGTCGTCGCCGGTGCAATCAAAGGTATGCTTGGCTTCGGCTACGCACTAATCACAACGCCAATCTTCGCCTCGGTCATTGACCCGACGCTCGCCGTCGTGGTGCTTGCGATTCCACCGTGGATGATCAATATGTTCCAAGTCGGCGAGACGAAGACTGGCGTGTCCTTCATCCGTGAGGAGTGGATTCTGGTCGCCTTGGCGATCATCGGCTCGGTCGTCGGTGTCTACTTCCTCGCACAGTACAACACCGGGCCGATCGTGCCGTTCCTCATCGGCCTCATAATCCTAGCCTACGTCGTCTTCCAGGTCGTCCAGAACTTCGTCACCATTGAGGAAGCACACCACCCGATCGCGCTCAGCACCGCTGGCTTCCTCGAAGGCTTCTTGCTCGCGGCGTCGAACCTCGGCCCGCTCCTCCCGGCGTACTTCCACACGTTCGAGCGCGACACCGAACGCTACATCGGCGGACTCTCGATGGTCCTCGGCATCATATTCACGGTGCGTCTCGTTCAGATGGCGCTGTTCACCGACCTCCTGACGACGTATCGGATCTGGCTGGGTTCGACAATTGCCGTCGTCACGATCGTCGGCCTCCTCCTCGGCACCTATCTGCGGCGCCTCGAGATTGACCAGCGGCGGTTCAACTGGTTCGTCATCACGCTCCTCTTCATCATCTCGCTCAACATCTTCCGTAACACCATCCCCGCGCTACTCTGAGCTACGGTGTGAGGTAGGCGTACCCATCACTTTGGAGGCGTGTGAGCTCCCCGACACCAGACGGAACGAGCTCAACGCCGTCGATAAGGTCGGCCGTCGTGACGTCCGTTCCCTCGATGGTATTCTGACATTGCTTGATTGTGACGTCGCGCTTGAGGAGGCGTTCGACTCGTACTCGCTCCGGGGAGTCGGTCGTGACGAGCTGGAGGCCGCCACTGTTCGTGACGAGCGCGACGTCGTCAAGGTCAATCGTTTCGTCCTCGAGGAGATTCACAGGCAGTAGGAGGCGGATGCCCCGACCCTTGAGGTCGGGGAGGAAGCCGACTCCAGATGAGACAAATCACGCTACGATGGCGGGCCGACTCCCCACCGTATAAGGAACACCGCCAGTATATGTGAAACAGAGTGGAGTACCGTCGTACCGCCGTCATCAAACTCGACACTTCCGAAGGAGCTGACGCCTCCCTTCGGGAGACTGTCGAGCAGTTCAAACACTGCGCCAACACCGCGAGCGAATGGTGCTGGCACGGCGACGATGGCTCCCACGTCACCTCGAAAGCCAAAGCCGAACGCGCCCTCTACGACCGACTCCGCGACGAAACCGACCTGACCGCGAATCTTGTCCAGAAAGGGATTCGTAGGGCGGTCGAAGCCGTCAAAAGCGGAGTCTCACGTCTCGAACGTGGTGAGAACACGTCACAACCGTACTTTTCTGCCGATAGCGCGGTCTACGACAAGCGGAGTGCGACGTTCCACCGCGACTACGTTTCCCTTTCGACCGTGGATGGGCGCATCGAGTGCGACTACATTCTCCCCGACGACTCGGAGACACCGCCGACCAAATACGTTTCCGACGAGGACTTCGAGTTTCGGATGGCGCACTTACAATATCGAGACGGTGACTGGTATCTCCACGCCTCAATGCGGAAAGTCGAAGCAGCCGACGAGTCTGAATCTGAATCCAAGCACAGAACAGTCCTTGGTGTGGATTTGGGCGTGAACAACCTCGCCGTCGCTTCGACCGGGCGATTCTGGTCGGCAGACGAGTTCAACCACTGGCGACGAGAGTACGAGAAGCGTCGTGGCTCGCTCCAGCAGTGTGGGTCTCGTCACGCCCACGAAAACATCGAGTCAGTCGGGCAGAAAGAGTACGGACGCTTCGAGATCCACTTGCATACGGTGGCGAACGAGCTCATCGAGGAGGCCGTCGAGAACGACTGTTCGCAGATCGTGTTCGAGGACTTGACCCACATTCGGGAGAACATTCCCGAAGCAACGTGGCAACACGTCTGGGCATTCCGACGTCTCTACGAGTACGTCGAATACAAAGCCAAAGAACACGGTGTCGAAGCCGTACAGGTTGACCCGCGCAACACATCGAAGCGGTGTTCGACGTGTGGGTTTACCCACGACGATAATCGCCACCAAGAGGTGTTTGAGTGTCAACAGTGTGGGTACGAGAACCACGCCGACTACAACGCTTCCAAGAACATCGGTTTGCAGTATCTCCGTCGCAGGCAAAACGCAGGCGATGGAGGCGCACCCGTAGATGTGCGCTTGAATCGCGGGACGCTGAACGTGAGCGGGGAGTACGTCCCCCCTGCCTCTATTGAGGCATAGAACGGGAGTCCACGCGAAAGCCTCAGGGCTTGACCCCGAGGCGATTTACGACGTTGTTGACGACACGAGCATGCAGTTCGGCATCGTCGTTCGAGTGGTGGAAGACAGCCCGCATACAGTCGTGTTTCGCCCGAGTTCGCGATAAGGACTGGGATTTAAGTGCCGTCGAAGGATCGAGATCGCTTACTCGTCCTTTCGGAGGCGCTCTTCGAGGAGCTCGCCGCGCGTATGCCACGTCCGGGGGCGACACGCGACAATGAGCGCGCCGAGGAAGAACGCCGCGACGAGGGTGACGATGACGGGCCCGGGGATCATTCCGATGGCTGCGGTCTGGAGCCACGACTCGGGGGAGAAGGCGGTGATACGGACGAGCCACGCGACGAGGAGGATTGCGAATAGCGGGAGGTAGATGCGCCGCAGGCGGTGTGCGATAGCTTCCTCGGCGGTGATCTTGACGGCGGGCTCGCGGTAGTCGTCGCCGAGTCGCTCGCGCCACTCCGGGTCCGCGACGTCGCGTGAGGGATCGAGGCCGACCGCCCAGACGTTCTCCTGGAGGGTGCGGACGCGCGAGCGCCAGATATCATAGCCGCGGTAGCGCCGCGCCTCAATTGTGAGGAAGACGCCCAGCATCGCAATGCCGATGAGGAGTATGTAGTGGGGGTTGTCGGGGCTGGAGAACGCCCACGTGAGGATGGCAGCCATAACAATAACTGCCCAGTTGGTGGTCTTGTCGAGGCGTTCGCGCCAGTACTTCATCCGGTGGATTTCGCCCCGGTAGAGGTGCGCCATCGCGCCGCTCGGCCCCATCTCCTCGTCGAGGAGCCCCTTCCCGACGTCGCGATCCGTCTCATCTTTCGTGTCCTCGGTCATTGTCGTCCCATTTCGAGTCGGTTGTGGGCTTGTGATGCGGTCATCGATGGGAGGAGTGTTGCGTCATCATTCTCTAGTATAGTAGCTATTGGACATTGCCGGGCATACGGTTTACCGGTTGTGCCCAGTTAGGGCGAGACGTGTGATACGGTAGGACTATCGTCACGACTCTCGGCTATCTTCCGTTCTTAGATGTATTGTGTATGTATTTGAGCCGGGTCTTTAACCCAGTATTGTACTATATACGCAAACACTTTTGCGTGTGTAGGTCGTAATGTGAGTAACCAATGGCTGATTCAATGAGTGAGATGCTCCGGCAGGATATGGAGTGTGAGGGGCTGCTGGAGTGTTTTCATGACCTGAAGGCGCTCGACAAAGAGATATTCCAGGTGCTCTGCGACAGTGCGGAGCCGCTGACTGTTGACGAGATCGCCGAGCGAGTTGACCGGGAGCGCTCGACCGCATATCGTTCGGTTCAGCGCCTTCTGCAGGCGGGATTCATTCAGAAAGAGCAGGTGAACTACGAGCAGGGCGGCTACTACCACGTCTACAAACCGCGTGATGGCGAGGAGATCGCCCAAGATATGCAGCGCACCCTCAACGACTGGTACGCGAAAATGGGCCAGCTCATCGACGAGTTCGACGAGAAGTACAGCGAGCAGCGCCAGCACGCGCCCGCAGAGAGCTGATCGGATCGAGTCAATATCTCAATCACTTTCCGCTGAAACAGCTGTTCGGTAGGTCTACTTATTGGTCGTCAGATGTGGAGGTGAATGCGTTGAACTGTCGGCCGGTAATTGCGGTTGGCGGTAAGCGATAGTAGTCCATTCTGACCTCGTCAGGTGTCGTTTCGGGGTAGACGTTCAGAGTTGGAATGGAAGCGTTTTCTGCGATTGCTGTGGCGGCCTTGGTTTCGTCCGCTTCGGGGACAGGTTCGATCGGGCCCTGCACGATGACGCTTTGTGCTGGCTGTTCGTCGTAGACCGTCAACGTCGCGGTATCCGTCGTTTCGAGAAAGGCGATCTTCTTACTATCTTGTTTGTAGACGAACTGGAAGTACAGTATCTCACCGTCGTAGCCGAATGATTCGGGAATCGAATACGCTTCTGTACCGTCAGTGAGCGCTAAGACGCCCACGCCCGACTCAGAGAGTACTGTATCACACTCTCTCTTCGATAGCTCAGTAGTCATACGGTTACGTACTCGCTATATCACAGAGCGTGTTTTGGCCATCGATTCATCAAATAGTCCCTCATCTGGATTTATAGCCCCAGTTAGGCTCTATGAGCCATCGAGGACATCAACAGTTCCGGATATCTCTATTTCTCCGCGCTACAGGACTGTGTCTGTCTAGACTTCCACTAACGGCCTTTTCGACTGGTGCTAATTCCGGAAGCCATCACGTTGGGCAGTATATTTATCCCTCTGTATTGTGTAGTGATGGATAGAATGAGCAATACTACTGTTGCCCCGTCAGAGGTCGCCCGACGCGTTGAGGAAGATGATACGGAGGATCTCTTCGTTCTTGACGTCCGGAACGAAGACGCCTACGAGGAGTGGCGCATCCCGACGAGCACGAACCTCCCGATCTACGACGAACTATTAGATCACGACTTCTCAACGCTCGCGGACCACCTCGATGATCTTCCCAAGAGTCAGGAGATTGCCGTCGTCTGTGTCGGCGGCGTCACGTCCGCGCGCGCTGCTGAGTTCCTTCGGGAGGAGGGCTTCGACGCGAAGTCAGTCGATGACGGAATGAACGGATGGGGGCGCGTGCACCGCGAGTATGACGGTGCCGCCGACGACGTCATTCAGCTTGTCCGTCCTGGCACCGGATGTGTCTCGTACATTGTCCACAACGATGGTGAGGCAGTCGTCGTTGACCCCTCACAGTATATCGGTCAGTATCTCGACGTCGCGGACGCACACGGCTTAGAAGTCGTCGGTGTCGCAGATACGCACGCACATGCCGACCACATTTCGGGGGCGCGCCGCCTCGCCGGTGAACTCGACGTCCCCTACTACCTCCACGGTGAGGACGCGGGCGATCTCGGCGAAGTGACCGAACTTGAGCACGGGGACGCTATCGCCGTCGGCGAGCGCGAACTCGATGTTTACCACACCCCCGGACATACGCCCGGGAGTGTCTCCTTCGCCTTCAGTGATGCACTTCTCTCGGGAGATACGCTCTTCCTCCGGAGCGTCGGCCGTCCCGACCTCGAGGATTCCTCAGAGGCCGCCATCCGTACTGCTGCGAGCGAACTCTTCGACAGTCTCGATCGACTCACCAACCTCGACGAGACGACTGTCGTCCTTCCGGGACACTTCAGCGACGAGTCCGTCCGTCCGATCGCCACTGAACTCGGCGAGCTTCGAGCTGAGACGACGAATGAACTCCTGAGTTTCGTCGCCGACGACGATGAGGAGGAATTCGTCGAAACGATCGTTGAGAGTCTCTCGGAGGAGCCCGCGAACTACAACGAGATCAAGCAGATCAACTGGGGGAAGGAACAGCCGGGTGGTGACGCCGAAGCCCTCGAACTCGGCCCGAACAACTGCGCCGCGAACTGAACGTAGTTGAATACCACCCCACAGTATTGCCTATATTGAGCACAACTATTTATTGCGTCGGAGCGTAGTTAGACCTGCATGAGCACCGAGCATAGTACCGACCGTATTGACCCGACGACCGTCGAGAATCAGGCAGATCGTGTCGTCGTCTCCTTCCGCTCACCAGACGCTGATCCGGATACCGATGACTGGTGGATCGCGGACAGTGACTGGCTCCACGACGGGCTGACCACGTCCTCCTATCTCCGCTATCTGCACTGGGCACATGCTGGGCCTGTATCAGTAGACGACGAGTGGGAGGAGTTCGTCAATTGTGGCTGTGCAAGCCCCCAAGACGTTATCCTCCGTGTCGAGACAATCGACGGAAACCCTGCAATCGGCGACCAGACGACTATCGAAATCGTCTCCCGAAAGGCAGTTCTCGAGGATACACCTGGGTCCGAGGACTCGGACACCGAATGCTAATAACGGTCAGGGACGCAGCCGGCTGAGGACAGAAGCGATTCGGTACACGAGAGTATTTTTCTCGTATTGTCGCCATCCCATGTAGCCACCAGTGAGGGTCGCGACATCGTAGCCGCGAGCGTCCAGCGTCTGTGTCGCTGTCTTCGCGACGACGCCGGCTTTGCAGACGGTGACGACCTCTGCCTCCGTCGGGATATCATCAAGGTATGCGTTAAGTGCGTCAGTCTCTCCACTGCGGAGCTCGTGATAGACTGGCGCATTATAGCTCCCATCGATGTGGCCCCGCTGATAGTCCGACTCCGGACGAACGTCAAGGACGAACACGTCATCCTCGGAGCGTACCGTATCAAGTTGTGACGGGGAGACGCTACGCATCGAGGTCCCCCACGACCAAAAATGTCTCACGTCGGGCCGCACGGAATTCGATTCGGAAGCCAGCGTCGCGGAGAGTCGTCACGACGCCGTCGACATCAAAACGCGTCTTGAGTGGTGGGCCCGCTTCGCCATCGCCAGTAGCTGCCCAGTCGACGATAACGAGACGACCACCGGGTTCGAGTACGCGGACGAGTTCTGCAAGCGCGTCGTCACTCGCGAACTCGTGATACGTCATCGTTGAGAGAGCACCGTCGAGTTCGTCGTCCGCGAGTGGTAGATCCGCGACGTCAGCTTCGACTAACTCCACGTTCGCGGGGAGGCCCTTCTCATGATAGTGGTCGTGCATCTCAGCCTGCACGTCAATCCCGTAGACGTAGCCGACGTAAGGTGCGACATCGTCAGTATAGAACCCGGTCCCGCTTCCGAGGTCAGCGACAGTCTCGTCTCCGTCAGGACTGAGCGCCCAGAGTAACTCTTCACGAGAGAGATAGCGGTATCGTTGGGCTGCATCCTCAAGCTTCGAGGCGTTCTCCGTGTCGAAGGTGGTCTGATCCATACTGTATAGTTATGGGTGTACTCCGATGTATTCATTGGTCACCTAGACTGATGGGCAATTCTCCTTAGGCGGGCTTAGCGATACCTGTGGTCGAATAGTTCTTCGGGGATAAGTACCAGATCAGAAATACTGCCGTTAACTCGTGGAGTGCTCCCCGTCGTCGAACTGTCTCGCGACGCACTCGCCCCATCCTCGGCGAGTATGAGCGCCGTCTCTACGACGAGATCGCCGGACAGCCCTACGACTAGCACGCCCAGAGTATAGTTGATATAGTACAGTACTAGATCGGGTCGCTGTGATATGTACCACATCGAATACTCCGGAATATTGCCATTCATTCTCTGTATACGATGTTTCTTGTGTTGGTCGTTGAATCGAATTAGTCATCCGCAGACATAGTATTGTCTGAGTTGTACAAGACACACAAAACAATAAAGTACCTCCCGCCCGTATTCTGGGGCACGATGGCAGAACGAGAGCCAGACGAAATCGAATCGCTACGAGCGAAACGGCGCGAAGATCTGATAGAGACTGCTGAGGCTCCGTCGACACCGGACGATCCGGTATACGTGAATAGTCAATCAGAGCTTGAGGAGGCGGTCGGGGAATACGACGTCGTTCTTGTGGACTTCTACGCAGACTGGTGTGGTCCATGTCGAATGCTTGAGCCGGTCCTCGAGAGTCTCGCGACGAAGACAGACGCGGCTGTCGTGAAGGTCGACATCGAACAGAACCAGCCGCTCGCGACCCAGTACGGCGTACAGGGCATACCGAACGTCGTCGTGTTCGCGAATGGAGAGCCGGTCGAACGCGTCGTCGGCGTCCGCGACGAGGACTACTACGCAAATCTTGTTTCGGAGGCCGGACGCTAAATGCAGGTGCATAATGTCACAATCGTCGGGTCGGGGATGGCCGGTCACTCGGCCGCAATCTACACCGCTCGCGCTGACCTAAACCCGATCGTCATCGCGGGTCCTGATCCCGGCGGACAGCTCACTCTCACGACCGACGTCGAAAACTACCTCGGGTTTCCCGGCGGTATCGGCGGAGCGGACCTCGCCCAGCGTGGTCGTGCACAAGCTGAACAGTTCGGTGCGGAGTATCGGAACGGCCGCGTTATTGGCGCCGATCTCGACGGCCGTCCGTTCACACTCCATCTCGCGTCTGGGGAAACAATTCGAACCCGTGCGTTGATCGTGGCGACGGGGGCGAGCGCCCGCTGGATCGGCGCCGAGAACGAGGACGACCTGATGGGATACGGCCTCTCAACGTGTGCAACCTGCGACGGTGCCTTCCACCGGGGCCACGACGTCCTCGTCGTCGGCGGTGGCGACTCCGCAATGGAGGAAGCTACATTCCTCACGAAGTTCGCGGACACCGTCTACATCGCCCATCGTCGCGACGAACTCAGCGCCTCCGAAATCATGCGTCAGCGTGCGTTCGAAAATGATGACGTCGAAATCCTCTGGAATACCGAACTCCTCAAACTCCAGGGGAGCCATGACGACGGAATCACCGGTGTAACGCTCGTCACACATCCAGAGGGCTACCCACGGGAGAAACTCGACGCCGGAGACGACGTTGAGCAGCAGGCTCTCGACGTACAGGGCGTCTTCTATGCTGTCGGCCATACCCCCAATACTGCCTTCCTTGAGTCGGCAGCCGTCCCGCTCGACGAGAACGGCTACGTCGACACGCTTGACGGACTGACGACTGCGACAGCCGTCGAGGGCGTATTCGCCGCCGGCGACGTCATGGATCACGACTATCAACAAGCCATCACCGCTGCGGGACTGGGGAGTATGGCTGCGCTCGACGCCGAAACGTGGCTCAACAAGCAGGAAACCACCACTGACACCCGCGCCACAGCAAAGTAGCCTCCACCCCAATCTCCCGATATGACCGATTTTACTCGTCGTCGCTTCCTCGCTGCCTTCACCGGGACGGGACTCTCAGCGTTCGCTGGCTGCGCCACACCGTTCTCTAGAGGTGGTCGTGGGCCGAGTCCACCAATCGGCGAAGGCGACCAAGACAGCGACGAGACGTTCAATCCACCAACGTACACACCACCTGAGCCGACGCCACTCCCAGACCCGGACGTTAAGCGAACCCTCCGAGCGACAGCCGCGACGATTACTCTCGGTCCGAACGCGACGAGTCAATCATGGGTCTACGATGGCCAGTATGTCGGGCCCGAGCTCCGTGTCAGCGAAGGCGACATCGTTGAGGTGGCACTCCAGAACGACCTGCCAGCGGTGACGACGACACACTGGCATGGAATCCCGCTGCAGAACGCGATGGACGGCGTCCCATACGTCACACAGGACCCCGTTACTCGAGGTTCATCGTTCACCTACACATTCCGTGCTGAACCACCAGGAACGTACTTCTACCACAGTCACGTCGGCCTGCAGCTCGACCGGGGACTCCTCGGTCCACTCATCATTGAGGAAGACGACCCCCACATTGACTACGATCGCGAGTTCACCGTCATCTTCGACGACTATCTCAACCAGCCACCCGAGCCCCTCTCAGATGATGGGCGAGACGGGATGGGTGGTATGGGAGGAATGATGGGCAGCGATGTCCGTCCACCATATACGGGACTGCTGGCGGACGGCCGGCTTCCATCGAACCCACGGACGCTTGATGTTGCAGAGGGGGAGCGGATTCGCTTCCGCTTCGTGAACGCCGCAAGTGCAACGGAATTCCGGACACGACTCGCCGGCCATCAAATGACCGTTTCACACGTCGATGGTCGCCCTGTCGATCCCGTGCCTGTCGACGAGTTCGTCTTCGGACCAGGCGAACGCTACGACGCCGTCGTCGAGCTGACGAACCCTGGCGCATGGCAACTCCGCGCAGCAGCCGTCAAGGGAGATGAATCACCAGCACGCCTCGATGTCCGATACGGTGGACACGACGGTACTCCGCAAGCACCCGACTGGGGTGGACGGCGTCTCCAATATCATGATCTGCACGCCAGAGATAAGATCTCCGTATCGGGTTCGCCAGACCGAGTGTACGACCTCACGCTCTCACGCGCTGGCAGGTCCTACACGTGGCTCATCGACGGACAGGCATACCCCAACGCCGAGCCACTCGATATACGCGAGGGTGAGCACGTTCGGTTCAGGCTGAGGAACCACAGCCCGGTGACGCACCCGATGCATCTTCACGGACACTTCTTCCGCGTCGGGGACGCTCTCATGGACACCATTCGTGTCCCTGGTCATATGGGGCAAGTCTCCCTCGACTTCCGCGCCGATAATCCTGGAAACTGGCTCTTCCACTGCCATAACCTCTATCACCTCGAATCTGGCATGGCTCGTGTTATCAGATATGTTTAGAAATTGCTATTTCAGCCCTCTCGATTCTAACACAGACTAGCCACATTGAGCGATAAATAATCGAGTACCTCGATCTAACTAACTAGTGCCGACCCGACAGCAATAGGTCTCGACCGGTAATGCTCTATTTGTTTATTTATTCGCTAGAGAAGTAGCAGAAGACTTTTACTTTCGCTTTGGTTATGCCGGCGCGGATGCATCGAGAACGGACCGGTGTATCGCGGTTTATCGCCGTCACCCAGACGACCGATAGCGTGGCTGCTCCCCAGAGCAGCCCACACCCCTTTCGACAACCGCGAGTGGTCCAGCAACACCAGCCGTCCGCCTCACCTATTCGTGACACACTCAGATTCCCCCGCTGACGAACGCTCCACCACGAACCACACAGCGCTCACAAAGCAACTTCCCCACCGTCTCATCACCGGGCTGATTCTGTTCAGCCTCCTCGCCGTCGAGCCAGCTGCGGCCCAACAGTCGGCGGTCTGCAACGCGGACAAGCTCCCGAGCATGATTGAGGGGTTCTTCCAGCTCACGACGGCGCTGGGCATCGTCGGGCTCGCCGTCGTCTGGCAGGCGAACTCCCTCATCGATATGTTCACGCTGAGCCCCGACCAGAAGAAGGGCCTGAAGCGCCACAAACGCTCGGCGCTCAAATCCGCCACCGTCCTGGTCGTCCTCGGCCCGCTCTACACGGTCGCGGGCTCGATGATGGGCCTCCCGCTCGCCCAGTGCGTGAACCTCGTCCCCTGGTAACCACGAGCCGTCCACCGTGTCCCGCCTGACGCGCCGTGTCCTCCCCGCCCTCGCAGTCACACTCCTCGTGTCCGCGACGGTCATCGGGCTCGCAACCGCCAGCCATCCCCGTCCAGGGTCAGAAGACAACGGGCTCTCGCCGAACCAGTCCGCGACACTCTGGTCACGGGATAGCGACGCCTACACGAGCGAATCGGCCTACCAGCAACGCTACGGCACCCAGCGCACCGCCCTCCAACAGCTCGCGGACGGCACGGACATCACGTTCACGCGGCCACCCGCGACTGCGTCGACGTGGACGCGACACGACTTTCGCGACCTCCCGACGAGCGACCCACAAACGTCGATTCGCCCGGCGAACGCCGACGTCGAGGACGGAGTGTTCATCGCGGATGCTCATGCGACGATTTTCGCGGCGCAGCCCTCGACGCGCGCACACCGGAGTTCCGACGAAACCACGACGTATCTCGCACCGGACGGAACGCTCCGTGGTTTCATCGACTATCGCGTCCGCCACCCGAACACCACCGGAAACACGAGTGCCAACTGGACGCTCACCGACCACCAGATTTCGAGCATCACCCTTCAGCAGGACGGCGAGACGATTGCACGCACCGCAAACACACAGACACCAGTTCTCGACTATCAGCTTGAGACGGCACGCCGGACGGAGCTCACGCTCACAGCGACAATCGAGGTCTCCGTACAGAAAACGGTCCAGCCGAACGGTACACAGCAGGCTGTGGGCTCGACGACGCGCGTGGAGACTATCACCGTCTCGGACTCACTCTCGGCGTCGGTCTACGACCTCTGGGCGTACCCCTACTACGCGCAGTATCCGAACGGGGACGCGGGCGTCGCGATCTTCCAGTCGCGTCCCTGGCAGGGGTATACGCTCACCCAAGACGGAAACGCGAGTGCGCGTGGCGTCTGGCGGTTCTACACCGCCCGTCACACCGGCTGGGACACGCTCATCACGAGTACGCGCGACGGCGAGACACGCACCGACTCGGACGCAATCCCAGTCTCCGTACATGCGTATCCGTCACGAATCGGGCCAGTCGCCGACCCCGTCCGAACCGGCCCAGAAATCGTCGAGACGTGGGGAATCAACCGGTCGTCGCCCGCCTCAACGCTCGCCGAGAACGTCCATATCGACGTCGTCAACGGCACCTACACGACGACGTATGGCGTCGCCGTCCGCGCCGCTGACGTCGATCGGCACGCGCTCCGTGTCGGCGGTATCGTCCGTGGCGTGAACGCGACGATTATCCAGCCACAAGCCGGGTCGACACGCCACCTCCGCGAGAGCAACCTCACCGCACGCGTGCTCTCACAGAACACCTCGGCAGCCACAGTCCGCCTCGAGCTTCGCGACAACCGGACGGGCGCCCCGATCGACCTCTCCGAGAACCAACGGGGCCGGCCACTCGCCAGTTCGCCGGATGGCTATATTTCGATCGGCGGCCGGCACGTCGAGACGAACACGTCGGGGGTCGCTGTCGTCACGCTCGACCAGCCTGGCGTCTACACCGCACAGTACCATCCTGCATCGTGGCTCGGCGCCAATCCCGCCTACGTCCGCGATCAGGCGAGCGTCCGCTGGCACCCACTCGGCACCATCCGGGGCTGGTTCCAGCTTGCCTTCGAGGTCGGCTGGCAGCTCGTCCCGTTCGTGGTGATGTTCTACGCCGGCCAGCGCCTCCTCCGCATATTCGGCCTCAACCGCTTCCAGAACCCATGACCGACAACTCACCATCCATCGACCGTCGCAGCGCCCTCCAAGCACTCGGCAGTCTCACCCTCGCCGCCCTCGCCGGCTGCACCGGCAACGGAAATTCGGGAACCTTGAGTACCTCGACGACTAGTACTGCTGGACCGTTCGCGAGTCTCGGCGTCCAGGGGACGACGCTCGTCGCCGAACTCGAGAGTGACGCGGAGGTCGACCACGTGAATCTCGTGAAGCCGAACGGATCGCTGTTCGGTACACGCGACGTCGCAGAGGGCGCAAGCCGCGTCTCCTTCGACGTCGGCACCACCTACACTCCCGGCGAGTACACACTCGTCGCTGTCACCGGCGATCAGACCGTCGGCACGACGACGCGGGTGCTCCGTCCTGACCTCCAGATTCTCGACATGGGAATCGGTCGGAACCAGCCCGAAAAGATGTGGAATGGGACTGAGCGGGAGATTGCAGACGAGGCGTATGTGGTCGTTGAGAATCGTGGGAGTGGGCCGGGTGCAGTCACGAAGCTGCTCTTCATCGGTGATGTTCCGCTCCCGTCTACGGAGAACGGGACGAACTACGTGAACAACAGCGACGTGAGTGGCATCTACGACCCGGAGACGGATTCGACAACCCAGACTGTCGTGATTCCCCCTGGAGAACGACGGACGGTCTATAGCGCAACCTCGCCGTTCGGGTTCGCACCCGGTGGCGCCATCACCTGTATGGATCACAGACAGACTGGGTCGTTCAAACTCGTTCTCAAGACGAGTCTCGGCGACTCCCTCTCAACTACGTACGACGTCACATATTCGGCGTCAGAGCAGGTCGACAACTGTTCAATCAGCATTAGCGAGGCGACCGATGGTTGATCTTATCGATGTCGTCCTGCAGGGATTCAAGGACGCCGTCAACTGGTTCATCAGCCTGTTTATGCAAGGCCTCACGAGCGGCTATCAGCAGCTCTCAGTTCACATGTTTGGAACACCGACCCCACAGACGGGTGGCCCGTTTGTATTCGGCCAACCTACGAACGCTCCCTGGGAGTCCATCCACCACGCTCTAATCGGCGGCGAGATCATGGTCGTCTCGCTCCTCCTCCTCGTGATTTGCGTACAGGGCAGACATCTCATTCGGATTTTCAATATCGGCAGTGCGTATGAGTCTCGACGGACACGCAAGACCGCGTGGGTCGGCGCCTTCTTAATCATCACGTGGTACTGGATCAGCGTTCTCACCCTCTACCTAGTGAATGGATTCACGATTGCACTTCTCCCGAGTCTCCAGTCACTCGGTCAGGCAATGCTCAATCTCATCGGGTTCTCTCTCCAGAATGCTGGTCTCTCACTCGTGTTCGCGCTCCTCGGTGGGCTCTCGATGTGGGCGTTGGAAGCACTCTACTACATCCGAGAAGTCCTCCTCTACGTCTACATCTACGGGATGCCGATTGCGTTCGCGCTCGCCTACGGGAACGTTCCCGTACTCTCGGACGTCGCGATGGGGTTCAGCAAACGCTTCGTCCCGCTCGCAATCCTTCCACTCCCCGCTGCAGTCGTGTTCAAAGGCTACGACTTGCTCTACTCGCAGCACGCGCTCTCGCCGGGCAGTCCGTTCTTGAAGTATCTCGTCGCGGTTTCCCTGCCGCTCGTCGCCCTGGTGGTGACGTGGAAGACGTTCCAGTACGCGACGCCGCTCACCGCGAAAGCGCTTAGCACTGCGGGTCGTGGCGCCGCGCTCGTCGGCGGGGTTGCTGCCGGCGCCTACGTCGGTAGCGCGAGCGTCGCGACGACCGCCGCCCGCTGGGGGCCGAAAGCCGCCGCCGGCCAAGCGATCGCCGAACACGCCGACCGCGGTGACGATGCAGAAGAGGACGAGCAGTCTCCGCCGTCGTATCGCCGCACCGAGAACAACCCCAGTAACTACTATCTATGACAACAGACCCAGACGCCGCCGCACGACGCATCATGCATCAGTTCGGCGAGGAGAGCCGCATCCCCTACCTCAACATCGAGGAGGGAGACGTCGGCGTTCTCATCGCCTTCCCCATCATCGGGCTTTTCCTCGCCGCGATGACCGGCATCGACTCGCTCGCGCTCCCGTTCGTCGCTGGTGGATTCGGCCTCGGCGTCGCCATCATCTACGTCGCCCCGAGCCACCTCACCGCCTGGACGTGGGCCACCGACGTCTACCAATACCTCAAACGCCCCCGTGTCACCTTCAGCGCACCCGACGAACCAGACTCTGGGACGAACGAGGCTCTTCGGAACGAGGGCGGGCTGGCGAACTATACGCCGTTCCAGCCGGACGAACGCACCCAAGACCTCACCAATATCGAACGTGCGTGGCCCGGCGCCGGCGCCATCCAGCGCTCGGACGGCACGATGGAGGCGTTCGTCGAAGTCGACCCCGACAACATGGACTTCGCGATGGCCGAGGACTGGGCCCAGTTACAGGAGGCGGGCGCGGAGTTCGCGAACAAGGAACTCGACTCGAAGCTCAAACTCCACGCCACCACTCGCGAGTTCCCCGTCGAGCAAGTCGTCGAGAACATCCAGGACCGCCTCGACGACGAGGACGTTCAGGAGAATCCCGTCTTCCGCGAACTCCTCGAAGAATATCTCGAAACGCGTCCGCGTGAGATGCGCGAGCGCGGCATCCAACAGCTCCACTACTACATCGGCGTCGAGGTCTCCCCGATGGAGGTCTACGACCGCTATCGCGACGAATCCACTCCCGCCGAGAAACTGACCGAGCTCCCCGTCATCGGCTTCCTCTTCAACCCGTTCGTCACCCGCCGGGAGAACCTCCAAGCGGCTGAGCGGCGCGCGCGGATGTTCGACACCTTGGACGACCGCGTCGCCGCCGTCCGAAGCGAGTTCGTCCAGCAGGCGAGTGGCTGGTCGGCACGCCGTCTCACCACGGTCGAACTGTTCACGCTCGCGATGGACTTCTGGAACGGCCACGACCACGACTACGACAATCCCGACTCGCTCATCCGCCAGCAACCCACCATGAATCACCAGACACGCGAGGACACCGATGCATAACGCCCTCCTCCCCGCTGCGACCGGGTTCAGCGACCAACTCACACAGTGGGCGCTCAACCCCACCACGCCCGGCGGAGTCCTCCTCTACCTCCTCGCCGCCGTGACCATCACCGCGACCGCCGTCGTCACGTGGACGCGCTATCGGGCCCGCGACGATGAGCCCACCGTCGAGTTCGCCGACGTCCTCGACGAGGAAACGCTCGAAGACGGCCACGCGGAGGGTCGCCTCCTCGACGAAATTTCCGAGTCACATAAGACGGCAATCGCCCCGGCAGCCATCGAGTGGGAGACGCGTGCCGCCCGTGTTGGCGAACAGTGGACGTCGACGCTCTACATCGCCGAGTACCCCGACTATCCGAGCGACGGCTACCTCAGCGAGCTCTTCGAGTTGACCGACGTCGAGTTCGACGTCACCGCCCACGTCACCCCGAAGAATCAGGAGCGAGCTCGCACCGAGCTTGAGGAGATTGCCGACGACCTGCAAGTCGATGCGGACCTCGAACAGAGCGTTCGGAGTTCCTACCTCCAAGAGCGCGCGAACGAAGCCGCAGCCACCTACAAGGCCGTCGAGAGCGGTGCGACCGTCTTCGACCACGGCGTCTTCATCACGGTGCGCGCCGACGACAAAGACGACCTGCAGGACGCCGTCCGCACCGTGAAGAGTACACTCCGTGACGACCCCGCAAACCTCACGCCAAAGACCGCCATCTGCCGGCAGGACGTCGCCCTCCAATCTGCTGCGCCCATCGGCGACAACGAGTTCGGCCGTGAATCCATCGCCCTCGGCGGCGCTGTTGGCGCGCTGCTCGCGTCACCGCATAACGCGACGATTCTCGAGGAGGGTGGCGTCGAGTTCGGCATCCACAAGGACAACCAGAGCCCCGTCGTCATCGACCCCTTCGAGCGCGACAACGGCTACGCCATGTTCACTGTCGGGGACACGGGTTCTGGGAAGTCGTTTGGCTCGAAGCAGAACTTTATCCGGTCGATCGAGCAGGATAGCGACCGCATCGGCATCGTCCTCGAACCCTTGAACAACTGGGCCGGCGTCTCTGAGGCCCTCGACGCCCAGCGGATTACCGTCGGTGGGACACTCGGCCTGAATCCCTTGGAGATTCGGCAGACGCCCGAGCACGCCCAGCGCGCGATGGGCGAGGACGCCAGTCCGTTCAACGAGAAGCTTGATGACGCGATGAGCTTCCTCACTAACTTCTTCGCCCTCCGCGGCATCTCGCTCGGCGACAAGCGGACGACGCTCGAACTCGGCTTGCGCTCGGCGTACGCCCAGCAGGGGATCACCGACGACATCGCCACCCACGACAACCCGAGTCCGACGATTCGGGATATGCTCGACGTCTTCGAGGAGATGGTTGAGGACCCCGAGGAGTTCGTCGTCCGCTCGGAGTCGGAGGCGGAGAAGATTCAGGCGGACGCGACGTGGCTTCTCGACCAACTCCGGCCCTTCGAGGAAGAGGGGCGGCACGCGAATCTCGGGAAGGCCTCCGCATTCGACATTCGGGACGAGAAGACGATCTATCTCGACCTCGCCCAACAGGAGGGCAGCGTCGATTCGAGTACAGCACTCACGATGCAGCTCCTCATCTCCCTCGTCTACGAGCGCGCGAAGGAGACCGAGAAGGAGGTCGTCTTCGTCATCGACGAGGCCCGCTACATCATGCAGGACGCCGCGAGCCTCGCCTTCCTCGAGACAGTCTTCCGCCATCACCGCCACCACGACCTCTCGATTCGTCTCGTCACGCAGACCGTCGACGAGTTCTTCGAACACACCGAAGCCGAGGCCATCCTCGACCAGTGCGCCGTCAAGCAATTCCATCGGCTGGATGGGATGGACGAAGAGTGGGCCGACGAGTTCGGCCTGAATCACGCCCAGATGCGCTACGTCCAAGACGCCGTCCCCGGCAACGAGGACGCCGGCTTCTCCGAAGCATTGGTCGGTGTCGACGGCGAGTGGCGGGGCATCCAGGTCGAGGCGATGCCCAAGGAGAAACAGGTCATCGACTTCGACCCCACCACACAGACTCGCGACGAACTGCCCGGTGCAACCAGCGGCGACACCGAGTCAGCGATGCATTCGTTCCAGCAGCAACTCGCCGAGCAGGCTGCCGAATCGAGCGAGGAATCGGAGCAGATCGCCGAGACGGACGGTGGTCGGGATGAGTGAGTACCTCCGCGTCACGCCGACCTCCGAAGAACTGGACCCGTCGGGGATTCCGCGACTCCTCGAGAGCCTCCACAAACTCACTCGCGAGGAGTCTGGCTTAGGGTCGACGCTGAATCCGTTATCGTCCTCGACGCCGCCGCGCTTCGAGTTCCTCGCGCTCAGCGACGGCGACGACGCGCCCGTCGAGTTCTACTACGGCGCCGACGATGGCCTTGAGACTGTTGAAGAGCGCCTGCAGTCGATCTATCCGACAACCTTCGACATCGAACGCGTCGACCTCGATGTCGAGTCTCGTCTTGTTCAGCCGGCCGAGTACTCACGCGAGGAGTTCGTCGACGCCTACCAGCAGGGCGACCTCCAGTACGAGTTCGACGAGGACGAGCAGTACGAACTCACCGATGAGGGGGAGGCTGAGGCCGCGGACGTCGATGTGACTGCGGACAGCGTGGTGTCCGTCGGCGAGACCGCACTCGAACTCGATGTCGCGGATAACGCACCGGTCGAGAAGCCGACGGTGACTGAGCGTGGGTCGATTCTCGCCCGTCCGGCGACCGAGACGGTGTCGCCCTATGGCGTGCGCTGGCAGGGTGCGGCGACGCGCAAGAAAGACTGGATGACGTCGCTCACCCCATTCACGGACGGCGAGGACGAGGAATCACTCTCGGCAGTCAACCAGCCGGGCGCCGCGCTTGCCTCGCTGATTGACCACGTGAACGACGCCACAGAGCCACTCGCGTTCCAAGTCGTCTTTGAGCGGCGTGAGAGCTGGCAGTCGGATGCCGCACTCCGGAAGGAGGACATCATCGATAGCCGAGATACGCGGGCGCAGCGAATCGTCGGCGACCTACTCGAGTTCGCGGAACTTGACGACCACGGCGACCGTGAGCTGAGCGACCTGGTCGAACGGCGGCTCAACGCAATCGAGGCGATGAATCCCCAGCGCTCGTTCACGGTGAACGTCCGGGCAGTCGGCGTGCCGACCAGCGACACTGGGACAGAGTCGCTCGACACACGGCTGTCGTCGCTCGCCCCGGTGTTCGACCCGCTTGATGGTCCCTTCTACGACGTCGAACCCAAGCGAATCCGTGAGAGTGGCTTTCGCGCCGCAAAGAAGGAGAAGAACGCACGCAAAGCCCTACAGCGTCTCCTTGACCGCGACATCGTAACTGGCCGTGGGAAGACACGACCCGACTTCGTGCTGAGTGGGCGCGAGCTCGCGAACTTCCTCCTCGTCCCCTCCTCCGAACAACTCACGATTGAAGGCTCTCGTGGGACACGGGCGGAACAGCAGAGTCGGAATCCGCTCCCACGCCCGAATCCGGATCTCCGCGAGCAGTTCCGCGACGGGATGGCCATCGGCTACGCGCTCGACGAAACGGGAGAGACAGAGGACGAGCCAGTCCGCATTCCGCCCGACTTGCTCACGACCCACTACGGGCGCTTCGCGTCGACTGGTGCCGGCAAGTCGAAAGCAATCATCAACGACGCGCTCTCCCTCCGTGAGACGACCAGTGGCCCCGTCGTCATCGTCGACCGAAAGGGCGACGGCATGTGTCAGAACTATCTCCGCAGCCACCACGCACAGTTCGACGATATAGAGGACGTCTACCACTTCCGCGTCCCCGAGACCATTCCCGCGTTCTCCTTCTTCGACATCCGGCCCGCACTTGCGGCCGGTCGGAGTCGTGAGGACGCCGTCCAGGATAAGGTCGATCACTTCCACGATATCCTGCGGATGATTCTCGGCCGGGAGAAACACGAGCGGGCGTTCGTCGCCAACGAGATTCTCAGCCAGCTCATCAAGGCGCTCTTCGACGCCGAGTACGGCAGCGACGTCTTCGGACTCAACGACCTCTTCACTGCAGTCCGCCGGATGCAGGACGAACAGACGATTCCCCCGATCTCGATGGCGAACCAACCAGTCGAGGAATCCTTGACCCGCCACCTCTCGAAGGAGGAATCACAGTTCCAAGCGTCGATGGACGCCGCCGGGAACCGCCTCGAACAACTCCGCGAAAGCCCCCACCTCCGACGTGTCTTCAACCATACGCCCGCGCAGAACGACGCCGGCGAATACGTCGAGAACCACTTCGACTTCCGGAACTTCCTCGACGAGGACGTCACCATCCTCCTCGACTTGGGCGACCTCCGCCCCGAAGCACAGCAGGCAGTCACGCTCCTCCTGTTGAGCAACCTCTGGGATGCCGTGCAGGTGCGGCGGCGCGACGGCCAGACCGACTACGAGAACCTGACCAACCTCATCATCGAGGAGGCCGCGCCGGTCGCATCGACGCGACTCGTTTCCGAGCAGCTCCTCCCCCAGGGCCGGTCGTTCGGCCTGAGCATGGGACTCGTGATGCAGTTCCCCGGCCAAGTCCGCAATCGCAGTGAACGCGCCTATGACGAGGTCTTGAACAACATCAAGACGAAGCTCATCGGGAACATCTCGATGGAGCGAGACCTCGCTGAGTCGCTCGCACACGAGGGATTGAGTCCGACCGACCTCCGGAATCGCGTGAACACACTGCCGAGTGGCGAGTGGATCGCCCAGCTTCCGAGCCCGGCGTTCGGCGAAACCGGCCCGTCGCCGTTCTCGATGAAGCCACTCCCCATCGCTGAGGGCCACCCGGAGAGCGACACTCCGCTCACCGAGATGGAAGCGTCCCAGTTCGAGTCGGTAACACTCCCGCGTATCGTCGAGCGGACGCAACGCCAGTACGGCCTCAGCGCAGAATCCGATACGGCCGCGGACAACGGCTGGGGAAGTGGCTCTAACAACTCCACATCACCGGAGGTGGAGACCACTCATTCGGAGTCGACGATGCTCGGTGGCTCACCCGGCGAAACCAGTAGTGACTCCACCGCCACCGAGAGCAGTCCACTTCTCGGCGGTGGAGACTCCCCAGACAACTCGGGGACCAATGCCTCCGAGTCGGCCTCTTCGGAGTCAGAAGCCGATACATCGCCAGTTGACGCTGGTGGAGTGTCCGTCCCTGATGCAGAGTTGGAGCGGCGCGGACTCAGCCGCGACGACGCGCGCTTCCTGCAGGACGTCCTCGACGTGATGAACGGCGCCGACGCCGCCCAATCCCTCCTCGAGCCGATGAGTGAACTCCGCGACGAGTACGCCGATCTCGACGTTCAGCGACTCCTCGATCAAGACTTGCTCACGAAGGCGTCTGCTTGTGGACGGACCTACTACACCGTTCTCCCAGCGGGCCGTGAACTTCTCGGCGAGCGACTCACAGTCGGTCCCGGCCAAGGCGATATCGGTGAACGAACACCCCACAAGGTCGGTGTCGAACTCCTGCGTCGCTGGCTCCAAGACCACGAGTCCGTCACGCGTGTCGAAACCTACTACGAACACGACCCGGAGACAATCTTCGACGTCGCCGGCTTCGACGACGATGGAACGCTCGTCTGGGTCGGTGAAGTAGAGATGGCGAGTCACAACAACGACGCGCCAATCGGGGACTACGACAAAATGAGTGTCGTCGACGCGGACGTCGTCTGGGCGTTCAACAGACGCTCGTTCGCCGTCGAAACCATCGACACGCTCGCCGACGCGGATCGACTCGCAGACAACGTGAGTGGACGCGCCACTCGCTCGTTTGCAGGTATTCGCGATGCGGTGAGTAAACTGGATGCCGCCGGGCTAACCACCGTTCAGAGCTTCAACCATCTCGACGAGACCTATAACGAATGACGTGGCGCGCCGCGACTCGCGACGACCTGGACACGTACTATACCGACGAATTCCCCGACTACGTCGACGACCTGCCGTCGTTCATCACGGCGACCGGGCCCAAACAGTACGCACTCGCGTTCGACCACCCTCATCCCGTCCGAAAAGACGAGGTGCCGGACAAGGACTTCGTTCGACGGGATACGTGGCAGACCGATGCCGCCGGTGAGCGCCAGCAGGCGGAGTTCGATGGATTCGACGACGTCCTTGACTTCATCCAGCATCCCGCACGGAACGACCCGCTCGGCGGAAGCGAATTCGCACTCGCCGACCCCGGCCTGCTTGACCAGCCGGACCCGCGTCCGGATGCAGTCTACTACGCCCTCGATAACTGGGAGCGCCCCTGGGTGCTACTCGTCGACATCGACGCGAAGACAATCGCTCGCGAACGCGCCGCAGACGCACTCCCACAGGACACGAGCGACCGTGACGACGAGGCGCTCCTCGAAGCGACCGGCATCCTGGGTGCGGAGCCAGCCGGCTATCCGTACGCCTTCGAGGATATCGACCAAGCAATCGAGTACGGGTTCGAGGTGCGAGATATCTTCGCGGACGACTTCGACGCCGAGAAGACGATGGTCGTCTACAGCGGCCAAGGCGTCCACGTCTACCTCCTCGATACCGATCTCGCCCATCGCTACGACGCACAGAGTCGTGAGGTCCTCAACGACCTCCTCCTCGAGTCATACGACATCCCGATCGATCCAGTCGTCACTGCTGATCGGCGTCGCGTCGCCCGCCTCCCCTACTCGCTCCACGCTGATGTTTCCCGTATCGTCCAGCCGATCGAGTCTCCGCAGTTCGACCCACGGACTGCCACGCCAGCCTTCCTCGACTGATGGCTACCACAACCCCCACGGACGACGAACGCACCGCCTACCAAGTCGCCGCGCTCCCCACCGAATACGGCGAGATTCGGATTAACCAGCTGTTCACGCGCGGGTTCAACCGCTATATCGTCGACGGCGAGGACCAGCCCCAAGACCTCCTCGACGACCTCGAACGCTTCGGGACCGCCGCGTTCAAAGACGACGTCCGGGATACGGCGGCTCGGGAGCCGTTCGTTGACGAGCCGGGCACACTTGCAGTCCTCGCGACGCTGAGTGCGATCTGCATCAAAGCCCACCCGAAGTTCGAGGACGTCCCCCCGCGGAAGGTCCAGCCACTCTACGACGTCCGCGAACTCTACGTGAACAATCTCGGCTCACTCATGCGCGACTACAGTGACGGTGCGCTCCAGCAGGACATCGCGGAGGTCCTCTACGCGAAAGATCCGGGAGAGGATGGCCCGCACCCGGGACGTGTCTGCACCGGAATCAAGGAGATGCCCGAGTTCGACGGCGGCCTCTACCTCGAAATCCCGATGGCCGCCGCCTCCCGGAAATGTCTCGTCCGCGACGACCAACGGCCCAGTGATGAGGGTGAGACGGCGGAGATTCGGACGCGTGTGAAGGACAACAACCTGTACGTGCCGGCTGGTGATTTCGACGAGAAATACAGCGAGTACGCACGAGACGCGTTCAAGACACTGCTCCGCGAGCAGGAGGGTGGACTCTCTGAGGACCAGCAGACGTGGTTGGTGGCGAACGAGTCGGCAATCACCGAGCGGATCGACCGGTTCCTAGAGGGTGGCAATCACGACCGAATTTGGCGAGACTGGGACCGAGGTGAACGTCTCGTTCGCGTCCTTCGAGAGGCAGTCACCCACGCTGCGGATGACACGGCGACGGTTGGGGCGTTCCACTCCGCGCAAGCGCTCTATGACGCGCTGGCTGCCTACGACCCGGAAGCAGCGTGGAAACAGAGCATCCAGAATCGGGTGTCGAGTCCGCGCAGTCTCGGCAATCTCCTCGTCTCGCAGCAAGACCACCGCAGGCTCACCGTCAAGCACGACCGGGAAACGAACCAGTATCGGATCGATGCGTCGTCACGTGGCGCTCACCCGATCACCGTCGAGTCGATTGAGGATCTCTTCGAGCTGCCCTGCATGGCCAACATGGCCGAACGCCTCCAGGAGAAAAAGCCCGTCCGGAAAGATCTCTACAACTTCGTGCGGATGGTGATGTGGCTCCCCCAGTACCAGGAGAGTAGTCTGGACGAAATTGTCGCCGATCTCAAGGACGTCTTCTCTCGGTGGCCGTGGTACGACGAGCAGGAAACTGAGTACCAGATCCGCTACGAGTTCTCCAACACCATCAACGGCGACACCCCGCTTCCGATGAACTGCGATAACGATGACCTCCAACGCTACTGTATCGGCCAGGATCAGTGCGACTACTCGATCTGGGGTAGTGTCCCCTTCCCGGACGAAATGTACGACCAACTCGACGGGCTAGATTCCGCCAGCGAATTCTAGCACCAGCCGAATATCTACACATCTAGATAGGTAAGTAGTAATAGGTGTTATGGAAGGTTCCAATTCTCGTCGTGCAGTTTTCTTCGGGTTTCACGCTCTCTAGACCCTAATTCTCTAATTCAGATCTGAGGGCCCGCTCAAAGCCAGGGGTTGAATGCTAGTCCGTGATCCGTGTAACAGGGTCGGTATTTTGGCTTTACCCGCGATTTCGAGGATCTAAACCCGCCGTCGCGCAGAATTTCTATTTCTACTTGAAACCCCGTTGTCGTCGCGCGGATTTCTATCAGCTTAAATCTGCGCGACGAACCTCTACCAGATTTTAAGCCCGTTATTTTGCTCTCTGTACCTTCGAGATCGTCCAAAGGAAGGTAGAGGTACAGGGTGCAGATGCCACGGGCTATGACTGGCTGGAGGATGGGATTTAGTTCTGTTCAGCCGATATTCACATCTGTATATTAGGATGTTTCTGTGAGGGGTGTACTGAGGAGAAGCGGCATAGCGATGCGCCGTGTTTAACCAACAAATTGGGGAGCCCCGTCCGGACGTTGGTTAACAGTGAGGGGAGGTTCGGATAGTGTATTCAGTCTCAGTTTCGAAGCTGCCGGCGGTCTGTGGTATTTGCCTTCGACGAAATAGAGTGCATGCTCGCTACAGTATTGATGGTGCGATGAGCGTGTTCAGCAGCTCACTCAATCGGCTACTAAGAACTTCCAGAAGGAGCGGCGTCCGCATGCAATACTGGAGGGTTGGATGAACTCCCGGTGGAAACCGTGGGTGCTCAAGGGCGTGGCGGGAGTGATGCGGCGTAATGGGGTTTGCCGATCCGGCATCGCAACCACGAATCACCGATCTGTCGGGAATTGATCCGATCGACTTCAAGATTCAAAATACACAGTTCCTGAAGAGCGATGCGGAGTACGAGCAGACCGGCGCAGAACAGTTCGATGTACTCCGTCATCGAATCTGGGTGACGCGCAATGGCGATATTCAGCGTGTGCTTGATGAGTTCCCGCGAGATGCACCATTGTACGAGCAGTGTGCTGGCTGGATACATGCAATCGCCGGGAAGCACTTCTTTCCAGACGCGAACCATCGGACTGCACTCGTTCTGCTCCGCGAACTCCTTCGCCAGAACAACCTTACTCCAGGACAGTGGCCGGCGTCCATCTCGCGAGAAACCGTCCTACACTCTCATCAAGTCCGTCGACAGCTCCCCCCAGTCCGACTAGATACGCTCTATCGGCACGATCGACTCTTCCTCGTCTGGCTCCTCTACTTCAAAATCGTGCTGCAAAATGCCGCTCGGTGATGTCGTGTCGGACAGGCCGAGTTACTCCTCGTCGTCCTCGGGTGTCGCCGCGAACGCCTCGTACAAGTCTTCGTTCTCCGCCACATCCCGATTCATGCGGCGTTGGGCGTCTTCATGCATCGTATCCCTGTCTACGGCGCTCGTGGATTTAGTCTTTCGGGGATCGACGCCCGCACACTCATTGATGGGGCAGTCCACTTCGGAGCGGCGGACTGTCGCGACGGCGCCTCAGATGCACGACTACTCATCAGGGAGTCAACGACGAGACGCTTCAAGGGTCGTGGTACTCGGTTATGCGCCTTCCTCAGTCGTGTGTCTCCGCCGGTCGTGTTTGTCGCCCCTAGTAGGGGTAGAGGGGCCATTGAGCGCCTCCTCAAGCAATTATGTCCGAGCACGACCAGCGACACGGAACGCGGCGTCGCGATGCAGAACTCGAAACGGAACAGCGCCCACGAACACCACTTCAACTCCACGTGCCCAACGACGTCGGCGAGTTCGCGATCCGGCGGTTCGTCGAAGGGATCACCTCGACGCTGAAGCAGTCTCCCGTCGGGGTGGAGTACACGTCGACGACACTCCTCGGCGTGACACGCACGCAGTACATCGCGCAGGACTCGGGGACGATGTTCCAGAAGCGACTGTATAACCCACGGCTGGGGTGGCGCGAGGAGTCCGTCCGCCAGCTCACCGTGCAGGATGAACTCGTCGCCCGACTCACGCTCGATCGGCCGGTCGAGGACGGCCAGTGGGCGCGACGCCGCGACTGCTGTCGGATTCGTCCCGTCGGCGTTCTTCGGCGTCGCTAGACGAATTCTTAACCAACGCTCTCCGGTTCATCGATCATCCGTTGGTTAAGCCTGAGACTGCGCACGCAGGATTCGGGAGTTGGTGGGAAGGTTCACAAGCGCATCGGTCGTACACTCAGCCACGGCCATCAAGTCCCAATGACGCGCTTCTCAGATCCATCCGACCCACGACCCCCACTCCCAGACTGGGTGCAAGAAGCCTACCAGCTGCTCGCGGATGCAGCAGATGGCCCGCAGAGCGCCCTCACGTATGAGGAGGCGTATGCACTCCTCGATGAGGCAGATACATTCTCTGCGGACCATAGTGATAGCGAGTACGCCGTCAAGCGCCTCCTCAACCGTGGCTATCTCTACGAAGCCAATGGCACGCTCCGTGTCACCGAATCCGTATTTAAGTGAAGGACTATCAGTCGGCCGTTCCGTTCAGAGAATCGACTTGACTCTGACGACGAGTGGCAAGAAGACTTCCAGCGCTATTGGTATCCCAGACTCCACGACTCGCGTGGGTGGTCGAGTGGGGGACGACCTTGACTCGGCACGTCAATCCTCCTAGCGGGTGACACGGCAGCCGATCGAGAGTTGATTACAGGCTGAAAATCCTGTGGGAGAGTAATGCCTATACGGGTGGTGTTTTGAAAGTGTAAGAAACTGAAAGCACCCTCGTACCCTCCAAAAGTACGAGTCGTCCAATGCACCCTCCAAAATGCGTCTGAAGCAGTTAACACCCTCCAAAGGTGGAAATGAACTTGCTCCGGTAGACGTGCTTTCAGGAAGCCGTCCCGTTGTCAGGGGGCTACAACTATTCTAAAGAGGTTTGAGTATATACACTTGTCGTGAGTCTGAGAAGCATAGCTCCGAGAGAAGGCGCCACACAATCCCGCAGACGTCTCACTGAGCGCCTACCGTGAACGACCGGAGGGAGCGAACGGACCAAGAGCCGACCAAAGGGAGACTCGTGGGCGTGTAGTCGACCCTTCCCGGCGAGCCAACAGCGAGCGCAGGAAAAAGCTCGCACACTAACCAATCATCTGTTCCGGTAGAGCTAGTCCCGGACCAACAGGGTCGAAATCCCATGACACAGCTTCGCGGCTAATCGCTAGTGACGATACCCGTAGCGGCGCTGCCAGCTATGGACTATCCGTCTTAACCAACAGACGCAGCAATTACGGATAATCTGTTGGTTAAGACGTGGGGTGCTTGACCAGTCGTATTCGTCGCGTAGTCGTTTCTCGGCGCCACCGAGTGCTGCGGCGCGCACACCACGCGTCGTGAGTTCTCATCGATGACTGGACCCGATCGATACGACGACACGAGCGACGACGCCGAGCGCTTCGAACACAACCAACTCGCCCGCGACCGCGATCACGGACTCCAAACGGACGACCTCACCGAGGCAGACGCCCGCACACTGATCGCCGACCTTCTCGAGGACGACGTCGTGGTGGCAGTGCCGACCGACCGCGTGCTCGTTCACGCGCCGACGAACACAGTCTTCGAGGACGTCGTCCAGCTCGCCGCCTACCACCAGGGTTGGGAAGCCGGTCGCGACGACGGGGCGGATGCATGAGCCAGCAGACACTCGAGGGCTGTGCGTTCTGCGACGCCGGCCCCGACGTCCGCCTCGGCCAAGCCGGGTCATGGGGTACGGACGAACTCATCACCCACCCAATCTGTGTGGAGTGCGCGCTCCGCGAGCACCCAGACCCGGCCGAGAAACATCGCTTCGCGTGCGATGGCTGTGGCTGTCTCGTCGACGCCGTCGCCGCCCTCACCCGCTATCGCGTCCAACTCGCCCACCTCGAAGGCACGCTCCACCTCTGCGCTCGCTGCAGTCCCACCGGACCGACAACCTACTGGACTCGCGACCTTGAAGCACATCTTGTTCGAAAGAGATGGCTTGGCCCGACCGCACCGAGAGGCGCATCACCCCTAAATGGGTTACACAATATTTGATTCTATTGTGATATTACCATCTTCTGCAACTATTGTTGCACCTCCAAATGAATCGTCAACAAGTATAGTAGTCGTGGCAGACGCGTAGTTACTATTGACAGATGTTTTATACTTAAGGTGAGGTTCTGAATAAGTAAAGACATCAGGAATTTCTGTGACTCCACCTGCTGAAACGGGGACAGTTGTATCAACTACTACAGACTTATCTTGAGACACCGTAACTGAGAATGATATTTTCTGATCGCTAGTATTCACTACATCAAGATTGCGTATATCTGGCGACAGTGTTGTATTCTCATCCCAGCCAGAGAATGCATCATTCTGCGTTGAGCAACCGGATATGAGCGTCAAGCCGATCGTTCCAGTTGCCAATAGCGTCTCACGTCTCTGCATACAAGGATTGGTTCCCAAATATGTATATTCTTTCTGTCTATTGATGAACTCGGTGTGCGACACAGTAAGCGCCTAACGGGCCGGAAGACGAGTCCTATAATCGCTCGCGGTCGGTTCATGCTGAGTGTCGGTGCTCAGTCGTCCTCGGCGGCGAGTTCGGGGGAGGGAAGCCCGGCGCTCGTGATGGCGTACGTTAGCCACTCCTTGACGAGGGAGTGGATCGCGACGAAGAAAACAGTACAGACGACGATGAGGAACGCGACGGCGCCAATGAGCGCTAGCACGCCGCCAGTACTGAACAGGTCGAGCGCGAACACCGCAGCGAAACCAGTCGCGGTGACAATCGTCGCAATGTAGCCACCGATGGAGGGTTTCGAGGCCATCTGGGCGCTGTTGACCGACGCATACCTAAGAATTCCGTCAACAGATGATATAGACAGATTCCATGGTAGTGAGCGTATACTAACCAATAGTCTGAAGTTCATAGACCTCGGACTACAGGGTATGCCCGACGAGCCGACAGACGATCTGCTCCGGCCGGACGGTGGCGTGAATGCACTCCCCGGAGACGCCCTCACCACAGAGTCACTCGCTCCCGAGCGGCTCGCCCAGAATGCACCGGGGCTTGAGACTGTCGTCGAACTCCTCAATCACCCAGCGCTCACGCGCGTCTACGTCTACATTTGTTACTGGGGCCCGACGACACCACCCGACGTCCAAGACGACCTCGACCTCTCGAAATCGACGGCCTACGAATACATCGACCAGCTCGTCGACCTCGGTCTCATCACGCGGGACGATTCAACACGGCCACAGCGACTGACGGCCGAACCGATTGCTGTCGTCGACGAACACGCACCGATCGTCATCACGCCGACCGTCCTCCACGCGTTCGCCCTCCAAGAGATCGATACGGACGTCGCGTACTTCCTCGACCGCTACGGCATCGGGAAACTCGTCGCCGCACTCCGTGGTGCCGGCCTCCACTTCGCGGGCCAGACCACTCAGCGGATGGTCGCCGACGACATCGACGTTCGCGAGACGGAAGCGATGATGATCATCTACGCACTCGTCCCTGCCCTTGCCGTCGGCCGAGACCACGACCCCTATTTCGAGTATCTCTTCCCCGACGTCCACGACGCGATGGAGCTTCCCAATCTTGACGAGCGGGAGACGACACCGTCCCCACCGGACGACGGATGAGTGCAGACTCGCCACTCGCACCCGACCAAGACGTCCTCGTCGACGCGAATATCTTCTTCGCAATTGGGCATCCCTCAAACCCACAGTATCAGCGGTTTCGACGCGCAGTCCGGCGTGCGAGCGTCGTCCTCCAACTCCCGCAGCGTGTTGTCGGTGAACTCGGTGGGCCGAATCGAGACCGCGTCCGTCGCGCACTCGATGAAGGCTGGGCAGAGATCATCGATGCGCCAGACCCGACAGCAGGAGATGCCGTCGCTGCGAGCGACATCGCACGGCGAACAATCGCCGACGTCACCGGCCAACCCGAACACGAGGTCGAGAAAACCGACGCAATCATCGCCGGGCTCGCCATCCAGTACGTCCGCGAGCAGGCATCCACCGACGTCGTTGTTCTCACCGACGATGGACCAGCACGCAACGGCGTCGAAAACGCAGTCCGCGCACAAGGCTATACCGATACGATCACCGTCTACGGCCGCTCGGACATCATCGGCGACGACTCCGGCGACACAATGCGCCTCATCTAATCGTAACAGCCACCAGCATGCTCGGCTGGCCTATCAGTCGACGTGACGCGATTCGAGACGGCGTTTCGCTTCGTGGAGTTCAGACAGCCGTCGCGTGATCGTTCGCCACTCACTCAATCGGTCGTAGGCCTCGTCACGGTCGTCAGAGTCGACGTCCGCGAGTGCGACAGCGTCGGGCGAGGCTGCTTCGAAGGACGCTGCGAGGTCGCGCTCTCGCTCACGATACTCCGTGATTGCGTCCGCGATTGCCGCCGGCGTTTCGAACTCCCGCGTCAGTTCGGTAATCCGGCGGAACTCGACGTACGCCTCATTACGCACGAAGCCCACCGGGTCGTCCGTGGCTTTCTCGAGGATGCCGCGTTCGACGAGCCACTCGAGATGTGGCCGTGCCTCCGCCGTCGCGCAGTCAGCCCGCTCTGCAATCTCCGTAGCCGACGTCGGCGCCGTCGACGCCATCGCAACCTCGGAGACGCGCTCCACCACCGTTCGTGCTTCCAGTCTCGTCTCCCACTCTCCGGTGAGGTCGAGATCTGGCGGGGTTTCCTCCGACATCACCCGTCACTACGTCGTTGACCCCCAGTAGTTTGTGGGTGCTCGACTTGCTGAATGGCAGAGTCGGAAGCAGGGACCGCTCGCTTCTTCACCGACTTTACTGGAAACGGTGGTGTGTCGAACGCTCCAATTAGCGGTCTAAAGCGCCTTTCCAGACCGTGATCCACCGGCCTCGGTGTAATACTGCTGGAGGCGGCACTCGGATCGCGACGGCGGGTGCGTCGTCGTGTTAAGCCCGGCTGGGTGGTTCGATTCGGCTTGACGTCAGCCTCCCTCAATAGGGGAGGAGCGTCAATCAGTCGTCAGCTGTGTAGGCTCCGCTCCGGTGTTCGATTCGGTGAACTTCAAGGACGAGCGCGTCCCGGTCAAGAACACACGCAAGTCGATACTGCCCGACGCGAAGCTTCTCGAACGGGCCACCAGTCAGTGGTTCAAGATAGTCGTCCGGATCCCGCCATGGGTCGTCGACAATCTCGTCGAGCTTTGAAACAATCCGATCCTGAACGTGGTGTTCCAGATTGTCGAACTGCGTGGCAGCGCGTGGTGTGAACTTCCACGTCCACTCGTCATCCTTACTCCCCATCCGTACCGTCGTCCATCATCGCCAGCACGTCCTCACGAGACACAAGCTCCTCGTCCCCAGTCCGAAGTTCGTGTTCGCTTGCGGCAATCTGCTTCCAGCCCTCACGCGAGAACTCCGGATGCTTGACCGCGTCTCGTGCTGCATAGCGGAGGAATTCACTTCGTGAATTGAAGCCTTGTTCTTCCCACGTCGTGTCGATATCATCAAGGAACGCTTGCGTGAGTCGGAGATTAATTTGGACAGTCTCCGGCCCGTCATTCCCCGTTGAGCTTTCGGCATCAGACATGATATACTAGTGCTTTACGTCCGTATATCAGATAAACATTCCCCACGAGAGTCTAGCCCGTCAGACGCTGGCGGACTCGTTTCTGAGTGTGCTGTCCGGTTCGTACCAGACTCACAACGGCAATACGCCGATTAGGGGCACACTCGGTTGACCGGTGTGACGCGACGGTTCGCCGCGCTCGGCGCGTGCCGCCGGTCGCCTGCTCACGGTTCACGGTGTTCACCGTTCGCGTCGCTCGCGACCGACCAGTCCGGGCATGCGGGCGCTCTCCGCACCGCCCGCGCCCGGTCCGGGCTAAAATGGATATGGTCTCGACGCCAGCGCTTCACCCGTTCGGGTCCAGAGGACCGCGGCGTTGCCGCCCGCGACGGACGGGGTTGCGTCGCGGCGAACGGGGAATGCGCTGGCCGCTCGCTCCCGGCGGGTCGCCGCGCGCGGCTGGATAGTGGCCGCTGTGTCGAGCGCTCTCGCTCGCCCCCACGGGGGGCGAGGCGAAGGCGCGAGCGAGAGCGCAGAGACGTCACTGTCGGTCGTTGTGCCGAGGCCCCCGCGATGTTGGAGCATCGCGGGCGTCAGCGCGTAAGCGCCTTCAGAGGATTACTGCAATGTCGAGTCAGAACGCGAGTCAGAAGGTTGTTTCGGTGGATGAACAGTTTGGCGGCGGCGAGCGCGAGACGGTCGACGAAGACGGCCTCACGGTCGTAGCGGAGACGCCGGCGTTCCAGGCCACGGTCCAAGAGGAGACGCAGGCGAAGGTCGACGCGAACCACCCGGACGGAATCGCGGACGCGAGTCAGGAGCGGATTCCCGGTGTGACGCTTGCACAGGAGGAACGCATCAAGGCGCGTGAGGCAGAACTTGAGCGGATCAGCTCTCAGGCGGAGCTGGGCGAGCAGGAGGGACGTGCCGAGCGGGCGCGCGACGTCGCGGCCGAGCGGAGCGCCGCGTGGAGCAGGGAGTTCGAGCGGCGCGCCGCCAGCGTGGACCAGTCGCTGAGTCCCGATCACGACCCACGTGAGCAGCTCTCGCAGGACGAACTCGGGGCGGTGAACGAGCAAGCCTCCAGGTTGGCGGGCGAGCTCGATGGGTGGTCGCGAGCGGCGGTCAGCCGGCGGCTCGCACAGGCGGTGCGCGACGGCGCGGACATCCCCAGTGCCGTCCTCGACGTGAAAGACGAACTTGAGGCCGCACCTGGACAGATCATCCCCATCGATCGGGTTGGCGATGTCGATCGGCAGGAGGTGAGTGTTCGCGGACGCGTGAAGACGCTCTGGACGCCCTCGAGTGCAAAGATTGCCCAAGTCGGCCTCCTTGAAGATGACTCTGGGACGGTCAAGTTCACGGTCTGGGAGAAGAGCGCGCAACCAGCGGTAGCCGAAGGCGAGACCGTGTGCATTCGGGGAGCTGCCCGAAGCTGGTACCAAGGCCGGGTGTCCGTCACGTGCACCGGCTGGACCACCATCAACTTCCCTGGGCGCGGCCGCTACTGGGAGTAGCACGACCAGCGTAGCCTCTTTCTTTTTGTCTGCCGGACCAGACCAAGCCCCGCCGTCCCACCCTCCGCTCCGTGCTCGCTCCCACACGGGTCGCTGCGCGCGCAGCCACAACCCGAATCGGGGGAGTCAGAACCGGCGCCGAGCAGATTCGAGGTCCGGGAGATCGAGGACCTCTTCGAACTCTCCTGTATGGCGAATATGGAGAAGCGACTGCACGAAAAGAAGCCCGTCCGGAAGGACCTCTATAACTTCGCACGGATGGTGATGTGGCTGCCGCAGTACCAAGACAGCAGCCTCGACGAGATTGTCGCGGACCTCAAGGATGTCTTCTCCCGGTGGCCGTGGTACGACGAGCAGGAGACCGAATACCAGGTTCGCTACGAGTTCTCGAACACCATCAACGGCGACACGCCGTTGCCGATGAACTGCGATAACGACGATCTGCAGCGCTACTGCATCGGTCAGGACCAGTGTCCCTACTCGATCTGGGGCAGTCTCCCGTTCCCAGACGAGATGTACGAGCAAGTTGAGGAGGAATCAGCTGGGCCCACTGAGCAATTCTGAACTACAGATGTGTTATCGTTCTTGACCTACATTACTGGCTGAAAGGCCGGCATTTATTCCTGAGGCAGACTCAAGCTATCTGAACCTGCGTGGAGTCCTGGAGACGTTTCTTCACCCCGGCACGGTGAAGAGCACCGATGACAAGTAGTGCATCCTCAACAGAGTTCTCCTCGCTGTACTCCTCAACGTCGTAGGCCATCCTCATGTCTCTGGCAGCCATCGTTCCAGTGGCGAAAGCACCGAATATCAGAACAGCAGCCGCGACAAAGACAGAGGGGACAAGTACAGGGATTGGCACCCACTGAAACGTCTCAACGACCTTCGGCAAAGCGAATATCGCCAACATCACGATGCCATAGTGAACCAGCATCCACAGCAGCCGGTACTCATCGATCACATCAAAAAGATCCAAGTCCACCTCCACGATCTCCGCGTCGTATTCCTCCGCCAAGTCGTATACGAGATGAGAATCATGGAAGCCTGCGATCTTGAACAATTTCTGGCCCAGCAGCATCAGGTACAGAGCTGCGACCAAGAGAGGGACCATGATCAGGTTCGCCAGGTGCTCTAATTTCCTAGGCCTCTTTGCCAAGGGTGCCTCGACAAAGATGACATCAAGCCGGTCGAAATCATTAGCATCCGAGTCTTTTCTTCGGGAAGGGAGAGTGATATGATTCCCGCCGGAGATATGGAGCTCTGTTCCAGCCATCACTGAGTATGTGTACGGGAAATGGTTTATAAGGCCATCCTCAGTCTATTCGAGTATGCCAATCGACGTAGATTCTGAAGAGTGGAAGAAGGGCCGCCGACTGGATCCGCTTGAAGTCCACATCACTGACTTTCTACGTCACAATGACGAGCAGGCCTTCACGTTAGAAGAAATAACAGACCACATTATCGAGGACGAGGCGGATGCCCTGTTCCTGTTAGACGGCGTCGACGAAGAGCAGGCACTCGAAGAAGTGGACGAGGAGACGTACGGATTGATCAAGTCCCGTATCGCGATGAAGCTGGAAGATCTCGGTTGGAGAAATTTCATCGAATGGAAGGTCATAGGGTACGAGGACGACGATATCGGCACAGTCTACTTTACGAACTCGGACAAGGAACCGGTTTCCCCCCTCGCCAAGATTCAGGACGTCTATCCACGCAAATTCAGTGGCATAGAAGAAGACATTGAGGATCTCGCTGACGATGTAGAGGAACTGCAGTACGCGGTCAACAATCTCCGCAGAGAGAACTATTAGCCCAGAGAATGAATGAATCCGACCGAAAAATCCGTAGAGAGGTCCTGAAGTACATCTACGACAAGTTCGAGGAATCGGTCCTCGACAGGGCAGGTACAGAAGGCCTCTACGGAAAACTGGACGAGGTTGACCAGAACGAGATTAATTACAACGTTGTCCGCTTGAGAGATGAGAGGCAGATCGACTTCGATATCTCAACGGGCGGAATATACGGTTTGGAAATAACTGCGGACGGAATCGAGAAGCTGGATCAAGACGGCTACGAGACAGTCTTAGAGGACCAGATTCGGTACGATATACTGAAGCTGCTGTACGAGGCTGACCGCGAACATCCGTTCCGGTCGGTCAAACTCTCCAGCGAGGAGATAGCTGAAGAATTAGATGTCGATGAGGACCGAATCCTTCCCGCAATTGGATACTTGGATATGAAGGAGCTCGTTGATGCAGCTGTAGGATCTAGGCCTGAGGCCACGTACCGTGGAGTCGAAATCACGGGGAGAGGTCGGAATAAGTACGAACTACACGTTGAAGATGGGACTTCCATTCCGAACACGCAGCCGCTGACACGGTGGACACAGCATTCGGTAGGGCCAAATGAACCCGAGAAGGCCCAAAACCTGTTCCAGAGCGTAGTCGAGGTCGCCCAAGAGAAGATTACTATCGTCGATTGGTACTTCAAAGAACCTGCCTACGATCTTTTGGAGGGAGTTCCGGACACGGTCAATATTGAAATTCTTACATCGGAGAGAGCGTTCGATGATGAAAGCAAGTACCGCGACTTGGTAGCTGACTTTTCGGAAGGCAGATCCGGCGAGGTCGATGTCCGGTATGTCGAGTACTACGACTTCGAAGCCCGACTGTTCCATGCTAGGTATCTCGTGAGGGATGAGATCGAGGGATGGACGTGGGATCAGTCGTTCAAAGATGCAGGAGAGACTCAGCATACGGTCAGCGAGGTCAGGCCTGTGAACTTGGAGTCGACGATGGAGACCTTCCAGGCGGCCTGGGAGCAAGGTGAGCAAGTCAATGGTTAGTAAGCCGATTACAATCGCCTTGCCGAGAAGTGAGGATGGAATGACGGGGCGTCAATGCCCTCGCTGTGAAGGAAAATTCAGGGTTCATCTACCGACTGTTGAGGACCAATGTTACCTGAATCTACGGTGTCCGTACTGCAGGTTCATCGATCGCTTGGACCGTTTCTTGACTGGTGAGCAACGGGCATACTGGGAGGCTATTGGACGTGATGAAACCCTCCAATTAGCATCTGATGTCACGGAGGAGGTCTTCTCAGAAGCCTTTGATGATCTGGATGGCGGCGGCCTACTCGATTTCGAGGTAGAGACAGGAAGTGTAGATTTTGGAGGTACTCATATCCCATCCTGGCAGCTGGATGTGATGACCGAGGAGGTTATCTGCGGTGAATGTTCCTTCCGCTTTGCAGTGGAGGAGGATCGGGATGGCGTTTGTCCAATCTGTCGCTGAGTTACTCGTTTGGCTATTCAGCATGTCATCTGCAATTCACCACAACTAATGAATTGTAACGATTCCGTTAAATAGTAGAAGCTGATCCTACTGAATCCCCGTCGCGCAATTTTCAGCTGCTAACACGCCCGGGATCGGGGAAACAGGGGTGTTTCTGATTCGAAGTGCTGCACTGGGAGTACCTCGAGGGGCTCAGAACAGGTGAAGGAGCAACCCAGAGAAATTCAGATACGTTTGATATTATCCCCGTTACCCCGCCGTCGAGCAATTTTAGCAGTCGAAGAGCAATTCTCGAACTCGTCAAGGTATTTTCTACCGCCTCAAATCGGCCCGACGGGATTCTTCTGCGATTTGAGCACGTGATTTCGCCTTGCATATCGCGGTTTTCGTCCAAACAAAGAGGCGATATGCAGTGTGCGAAGGCCGCCGGCTCTCTCAGGCCGAGGGGCCATCACAGGAGGAGCGGAACTACGGACGTGTCAGATGTAGCGTATAGGTTGACCGGGTACGTTTCGGTGGTGTCTGTCGCCCCCGCGAGAGGGTGGTGGGGCGCATCACGTGCCCCCGATAGACGATGGCTTCGGAACAACGCAGGAAGACACGAGCAGCGGATCACGCAGGAACTACCCCCGACGATGAGGCGCCGTGGGCGGACCTCGAGATGGCGGTTCCGACCGACCGGGATCACGCGTCGGTCGTCGCCCTCGTGGAGTGTGCCCTCGTCGAACTCACGCACGAGACCGTGGGCGCCGTCTTCGTCGCCCACCAGGTCGGGCGGTCGACGCGGACGCAGTCCGTCGCCCGCGACGACGTCGGTGAGCAGTTCCAGAAGCGGCACGTCGACGACCCGTTCAAGACGAGCGCATCACCCAGCTCACGCGGTCGGCATCGACACGAACCGACGGGCTGCGGACCGAACGGGAACCGGCCCCAGCTTCACCGGCAAATCGGGGATGCCCTCGAGACCCCCCGACCGTCGGCTTAACCAACAACTCTGTGTTCCCCGTCGAAGCGTTGGTTAACACCTCGGCGCCGTCGACGTCGGAGTTGCGTCGACAGCTGTCCAGTTTGTCACCCCCGAGAGGGGTGCGGGGCGCGCTGCATCGGCGTCGCCGCGAGAAGGTGACACTGATGACGATGAGCGAGATCTACGATCGTGATTTCGACGAGGACGTCCAGTGCGGTCCAACTGATCCCTGTCCCGAGTGTGGTGGGCAGGTCAGAACGAACACGGCCGAAACCGTCTGTGACGACTGTGGCCTCATCATCGGCGAGCAGGCAATCGACCGCGGGCCAGAGTGGCACGTCGACGAGGGCGCCGACACGGCGAAGCGAACCGGCGCGGCACTCACGCCCGCCCGCCACGATCGCGGCCTCTCGACGGAGATCGGGACGCACCAGGACGCGAACGGTAACACCCTCTATGGCGAGACGCGTCGCCGCCTGTCCCGGCTCCGCCGTGAACACGCACGCAGTCGCTGGCGATCCAAACAGGAACGCAACCTCGGGCATGGCCTGACAGAGATCCGGCGGATCGCGAGTGCACTCGGCCTGAGCGACTCGGTACGCGATCAGGCGTGTCAGCTGTTCCGAACGGCGCAGGACCAGCACCTCCTCCCCGGGCGATCGATCGAGGCGATGGCGGCCGCGAGCGTGTACGGCGCCTGTCGGTGCAACGGGCAGTCGTGGCTCATCGCCGACGTGGCGCCGATGGCGCAGGTCGGACAGGAGCGTGTTGCGAACGCCTATCGCGTGCTCAACGAAGAGCTGGGGTTGCCGACATCGCCTATCCAGCCGACACAGTTCGTGCCGCGGCTGGCGTCCGAGCTGGGGTGTACAGATGCCGTCCGACGACGGGCAGAGCAGCTTGCTGAGCAGGCCATCGACGCCGGCGTCACAACCGGGGTACATCCCGCAGGCTTCGCTGCTGGGTGTCTGTACCTGGCGGCGTGTGCCCACGACGCCCCGTTGACGCAAGCCGATGCGGCAGCGGTGGCGGACGTGACGGTTGAGACCGTTCGAAGCCATCGCGATCGGCTGCTCTCCGTTGTGGAGTAGGCGAGATACGCTTTCGAACTTCAGGACCCCTGTTGACGGAAGGAGGCTGACATCCTCACACGACTGAAGTCGTGGATTCCACGGTCACAGACCGTGCCCCGACCTCGGGAGGTTCCACACTCGTGTAAACTACCCCACTCTACTCCCTTGGCGTGGTCCGAGGGAGCAAAGCTCTCTCGGCATCACGAGACGGCTTTCGTGGTCTCGAACGACTCCACGCTTCGGTCATTGAGGGTGTCGTCAGAACGCGTCGCGTTCTGATTGCTAACTAGAAATCGGAGATCCCTGATGATGGGGCTTTGCTGTGGGCTCCCGGCAATCAGTCTCCAGCAGTAGGCAGGTGCGTCTCCACTCCCCGACGTGGGCGAGGAGTGAAGTTTGTGGTGTTGCTTTCGAGCGTACTACGTCCCGGCGTTCTTCGCGACGGTGGAGGCCACATTCACCGGCTACCCGTCCATCTCGTCCTCGAGGAACGCGGCGAGGGTATCGGAGAGACGGACGAGATACGTCGTCCCCCACGTCGCGACGAGTACGGCGCCCACCGCGTTGAACAGCATGTCCGTGATCGTGTCGTCGATGCCGCGCTGTGCGAGCACGGCCTCGACGCCGAGATGGCGGGCGCTCTGATCGGCGAAGAACTCCAGTATCTCCCAGGCGACGCCCATCGCTACGACGAACACGATCGTGAACGCGAACATCGCCCACGGCGGGAGATACACTGACGGGACGTGGAGGTGGATCACTCGGAGCGTCGTGTACCCTGCGGCGGCGATGACGGTCGCCGAGTAGAGGTGCGTGAGGGTATCCCACTGCGAAAGCACGTCGTACAGGCCGACGGTGCCTAGGGCGTGGAGGAACACGGCACTCGTGATCCACAACGCGAGTCCCGGTTCGATCGGGATGCCGTAGTCGCGCTCAAGCACAGCGGGCAGGAACGTGATTCCGAGCATCGTCCCGGCGTTGACCAGCAGCGGGAGCTGACGGGTCCAGAGCCCGTAGAGGAACACGAGACCGAGCATGGCCTGCATCACCGCCGCGATTCGTCGTTGGCGCGCCGTCGAGAGGCTGAGCCGATCACTGATGAGCGCAGCTTGGGGGTCTCAGTCGGCGGCGTGTCCTCCGCAGCGATCCGGGAGTCGGGCGATCCGGGTGTGCGCTGGAAGTACCGGTAGAAGGCGACGCCGGCGACGACGCCCGCGACGGCGACGGAGAGGAACTCGATCATCACCGCCCTGTTGATCGCCATTCCCGATCGACCGTCGAGCAGGAACGACGTCCCGAGCAGGACGTCAGCGCTCCAGCGGAGGATCTGGCGGACGCTGGCCACCGCCAGCGTGACTAGGACCGTCAGCACGACGCTCAGCCACGGAACCAGCCGGAGGTCCGTGAACAGGTGGAGTTCGACCACGAACAGCAGTCCCAGCGTGGCCGTCGAGAGGCTCGGAACGATCGCCGTCGCCGGACCGCTCGGGATGAACACCTGCCAGAGCAGGGGGAGACAGATCAGGCCGAGGAACTGCCACGGTGGCACGACGGTGGGGTCGCGAAACGCGACGGCAGGTGCCAGGACGATGGCGATAGCGATGATAGTCAGTAGTGTCGCCCCGTACTGACCGGTCGACACGTCACGGGCGAGAGCACCGATCAGTACTGCGACGAACAGCCATGACAGTACGGTATTGGCCGTCGAGTTCGTAAAGAGCGCCGCGAGCCTGTCGGTCTCCGCCATGGGCGACGGGTCGTTCGGCTGAGTGCCGATTAAGCGTTCTGCCGAAGACGACACCCCACTTGACCTCCTCCCACCCCTGAAGAGGTGGGGTTCCGCTCGCTACGTGTCAGAACAGGCCGGGAACCAGAACGTACGTCAGCAGCATCCCGAACAGGCCGGCGAAGACGGCGAACAGCGCCATCGGGACGATCGCTTTCCGCAGGAGGTCGCCTTCACGCCCAGTGATTCCAACGACGCCACAGATAGCGGCCACGTTCAACACCGAGACCATGTTTCCGAGGCCGCCGCCGACGTTCTGCAGGCTGACGGCGATCACCCGGGAGACGCCGACCGTCTCGGCGGCGTTGTACTGGAGTACGCTGAAGAGGATGTTTGAGGACGTGTTGCTCCCCGTCATGAACGAGCCGATAGCGCCGATCCACGGCGAGATGAGCGGGAGCAGGCCGCCGGCGCCCATCGCGAGCGCGCGGCTGAGTGCCTCCATCATGCCGAGGAGGTCGGCGGTGTTCGTCTGCGACTGAATCATTATCTGTGTCATCGAGACGGCGATAATGAGCGTGAGGGCGGCCGGAGCGATCTGCTGGATCGACCGTTGCCACGCTGCCCCCATCTGTGTGGTGTCCATCTTGTGAAGGAAGCCGGTGAGGATCGCGATGGGGATGAACGGCATCGTTCCGGGGAGATAGAGGTACTGAAGAGTGTATCCGAGTTCAGTACCGAGGATCGAGTCGAGACCGACGGAGAAACTCTGGATCCAGTCGAGGACGGCGACGCCGGCGACGGTGAGGTCCGGCCACCGCGTGACGAGCAGTGCGAGCGCAACGAGCAGGTACGGCGTCCACGCCAACAGCACAGACATCTCCTTTTTGGGTTGGTCACGGGACACCTCGTCAAGATCGAGGCCGCCGAGCCACGTGTCGCTCCAGGTTGATTCCTCGGGGAAGTCCCACTGGTCATCAGGGATGAGGATATCGTTGTTTGCGAGCAGGAGACCGATGCCGAGCACCACGAACCCCGCAGCGATATCGGGGAGTGCAGGCCCGACGAACCACGCGACTACAAGCTGTGTGCCGCCAGTGACGACGCCGAGCAGGAGCGCGAACGGCGCGATGGAGAGAGTGCTCCGCACGGCGGTTCCGATGTTGCGTTCACCGTCACCGTTCCCGAACCAGTACGTCAGGAAGAACACGCCGAGCAGTCCCCAGAACACGTACGTCAGTCCCGTGACGACGCCAGTCCACGCAGAGACCATCGAGAGGAACTCGGATACACTCATCGACCCGGACAGCGCTGGGTCGATGACGGCACCGGTGCCGCCGATGACAGGCGTGCCGGCGGCGCCGAACGGCGGGTTCGGGGCGTTGAAATAGAGCCCGAACACCGCAGCGGCCAACGGGGGGAATCCGAGGCCGATGAACAGCGGTGCGGCGAGTGCGCCCGGTGTCCCGAACCCGGCTGCACCTTCGATGATGGTCATGAACCCGAGACCGATGAGCAGCACCTGGATGCGCCGGTCCTCTTCGATCTGCCCGAAGTACCACCTGATCGTAGCAATAGCGCCACTGCCCTCCAAGTAGTTCATCAGGAGGATCGCCCCGAAGACGATGAGGATGATGTCGACGGCCTGCAGCGCGCCGTAGATGGCCGACGCCACCAACCAGGTGGGCTCCATACTCCAGTACGTGAGCCCGATTCCGGCCGCGAGCAGCCACCCGACACCCATTGCGCGGGCGGCGGACCACCGGAGTCCAGCGAGCAGTACGAACGCGACGCCGATCGGGACGACGCCGACGAGAGCCAGTATGAGAACATCAGGCATGGTTGGAACTCTCTACTATTTGCCCATCGCACAACCAGCCATATGTAACTTACTTTCTGTATGATATGTATCTGCAAATACGGCCGGATCGGGCGATTATCCATAACGAAAGAAAATCATGGTCGGGCCGGAGAGGAAACACCCATTAACTGTTGGTACAATTTTTTGGGACATGTCAGCCGAGCCAATTGCGACCTTCGAGTCGTCACTCGACGAAGTCGGCGTCGAACTCGTGCGAACCACGGCCGACGAGTTCGCGTCGACGCTTTCACCCCTGCTCGACGCGCCCACAGTCGGCACCTCACTCCCCTTCGAGACCGTCTCGCTGCCGGACAGCGTCGAGACCGATCCGTCGATCGCGGACCTCGAGGCCGCGGCGACCGGCGTCACTGCTGCCGGCTACGGCATCGCCGACTACGGTTCGGTGATCATCCAGGGCGGTACCGACGGTGAGGAGCCGGTGAGTCTCTACGCGGACGAACACGTCGCCGTCGTCGCCGCCAGCGACGTACTCCCGGACATGGACGCGACGTTCGACCAGCTCGCCGAGGACATCCGGAACGGCGTCGGACAGTCCATCATCGCGACGGGGCCGAGCGCAACCGCAGACATGGGCGCGCTCGTGACGGGCGCTCACGGCCCGATGGATGTGACGGTCGTACTTCTGGAGGGCAAGTAGATGAGCGCCGACACCCGCCGGCAGAAGGCCGAGCGCATCCGCCATCTCCTCGACACCGAGGGCGACGCCGTCCACGAGAACACCCAGGTCTTCAACGAGGGCCGGTACGAGTCCACCGCGAATCTCGATGACTACGACGAGTTGAAAAACGAGGCTCGTGCCATCAAGGAAGACGCCATCGAACGCCTCCCTGAACTGATCGACCAGGTCACCGAGGCCGTCGAAGCCAACGGCGGCAGCGTCTACGTCGCCGACGACGCCGCCGATGCGAACCGATACATCACAGAGGTCGTCGACGGTCGCGACGTGGTGAAGTCAAAGTCGATGACCAGTGAGGAGATCGAGGTCAACGAGTCGCTTGAGGCACGCGGCGGGGACGTCTGGGAGACCGACCTCGCAGAGTTCGTCCTCCAGGTCGCCGACGAGGCCCCCTCACACATCGTCGCCCCGGCGATCCACAAGTCCCGCGAGGAGATCGCAACCCTGTTCAACGAGGTGTTCGACCCCGAGGAACCCTTGGAGACTGCCGAGGAACTGACGCGATTCGCTCGTGAGTACCTCGGCGAGAAGATCCTGGACGCCGAGGTCGGGATGACGGGCGCGAACTTCGTTACCGCGGACACCGGCACGCTCGCGCTCGTCACGAGTGAGGGGAACGCCCGCAAGTGCGTGCAAGCGACGGACACCCACGTCGCAGTCGCGGGTGTCGAGAAACTCGTCCCGAGTGTCGAGGATCTCCAGCCGTTCGTCGAACTGATCGGGCGGTCCGGGACCGGCCAGGACATCACCTCCTACGTCTCGCTGTTCACCCCGCCGAGTGACTCCCCCACGTTCGGCGGGAACGAACTCGAATCCGGCGACGACCGCGAGTTCCACCTCGTGCTCATCGACAACGGGCGGATGGAGATGCGCGAGGACGATCAGCTCCGTGAGACGCTGTACTGCATCCGGTGTTCGGCGTGTGCGAACTCCTGTGCGAACTTCCAGCACGTCGGCGGCCACGCCTTCGGTGGCGAGACGTACTCCGGCGGCATCGCCACCGGCTGGGAGGCCGGCGTCCACGGCGAGGACAGCGCCGCCGAGTTCAACGACCTCTGTACGGGTTGTAGTCGGTGTGTGAACCAGTGTCCGGTGAACATCGACATCCCGTGGATCAACACGGTCGTCCGAGACCGCATCAATCGCGGGAAGGACGGCGACCTCGACTTCCTCGTGGAGGGGCTCACTCCGGACGAGGAGCCTGGTGGGGTCGACCTCCAGAAACGGCTGTTCGGGAACTTCGACACGCTGGCGAAACTCGGGTCGGCGTTCGCACCGCTCTCGAACTGGGCCGCACGGACCGGTCCCGCGCGCTCGCTGCTGGAGCGAACTCTCGGCGTCGACAGCCGCCGCGAACTCCCGGAGTTCGAACGTGAATCACTCGTGGAGTGGTTCGAGAAGCGGGGGCCACGCGTCAGTCGCGACGAGGCACGCCGACAGGTCGCACTCTACCCCGACGCGTACACGAACTACGTGCGCACGGAGCGCGGGAAGGCGGCCGTCCGCGTCCTCGAGGCGCTCGACGTCCGCGTCGACGTTCCGCCCGCAGGCGAGAGCGGGCGCGCACCGCTCTCACAGGGGATGGTGTCGACGGCCCAGTCCAACGCCGACGCCGTCTACGACGCGCTCGCGCCCGCTATCGCGGCAGGTCACGACGTCGTCGTCATCGAGCCGTCGGATCTCGCGATGTTCCATCGCGAGTACGAACGGCTCCTTCCGGAAGACGACTACGCCGCGCTGCAGGAGCACAGCTACGAACTCATGGAGTACGTCTACGGCCTGCTGGAGAACGGGGCGGACATCGATGTACTCCCTGGCGGCGACGACGAGCGGATCGCCTACCACAGCCACTGCCAGCAGCGGACGCTCGATCTCGAACCGTACACGGTGGCGGTGCTCGAAGACTGCGGGTTCGACGTGACGACCTCGGACGTGGAGTGTTGTGGAATGGCTGGAAGCTTCGGCTACAAGTCCGAGTACTACGAGCTCAGCGTGGACGTTGGCGAGACACTCGTCGATCAATTCACCACGGAAGACACCGCGGACCGTACTGTCGTCGCCAGCGGGACGTCGTGTCTCGAGCAACTCGACGCACTCCTCACGCGCCGGCCCGCACATCCGGTACGGCTACTCGATACACAGTAGTCCGGCCCGGATGAGAGGTCGCTATAGGGTGTTCCGGCGGCAGTAGTCTTCCCTTCCAGAGCTGTTCGGTCGGGGAGAGCGGGATGATTAGTGTGCTGTCACACTAACCGTTTCGCGCGGTAGCCTTCGTTTCTGGCAGGAGTAGGAACCGGAGCGACGCTGAAAGCAAGATGTCGGGGAAGCAAGCGAACATTCCTGCATGGACCTGCCAAGAACTCAACGGATGTGCTTTCTTCGACGCCCCGCCCGGTACCGAGACTGGCGAGGCCCATACCTAGGGACAGGACGAACGGGTCAGCCATCCGATCTGTGTCGACTGTGCGATCCAGACGGAGCCGGATCCCGACGAGTGCGATCACGTCGCCTGTGACGGCTGTGGGCTGGTCGTCGACACGCTCGCGGCGCTCACGCGGTTCCGGGTCGAACTGGGGCATCTGGAAGGCCCGATACAGTTGTGCGCCCGTTGTAGTCCGGGCGGGCTCGCGACGTACTGGACGCGCGATCTCGAGGAGCATCTCGTCGCGACGCCGGCGGAGTAACCCCAACACTCTTTACCGATTCGCTGTAAACTGTAATCAAGACCGAATCGTGTCACGCACCTCAAACCGCGCCGACGGCGACATCGTCCAAGACTTCCTCTCGGTCGCCGATCTCCTCGAAGAGCCACAGCTCGCCCAGCTGTACGCGTACCTCGCCCGGGAGGGGGAGGCGACCGTTCAGAACGTGATGGACGACCTCGAGCTCGCACAGGGAACCGCTTACAGCTACGTCAACCGGCTCGTCGACGCCGGCGTCGTCGACGTCACCGACGACGAGCAGCCCCGCCGGTACGCCGCTCGGGAGATCGACCTGACCGTGACGACGGCCGCCGGTGACCGCGAGTACACGATCACGCCGGCGCTGATCGACGCCGTCGGCCGCCGCGAGACGGACGCCGACATCGACACCTACATCGACCGCCACGGCGTCGCCGGCCTCGCGACCGCGCTCACCTACGCGATTGCTCGGGAGCGTGGGGAAGTGACCCACCGGTTGATGGCGGAAGATCTGGACATCTCGCCGCTGGCGGCGGAGATGATCCTCCAGGCGCTCCGCCCCGTCGTCCACGAACACTACGACATCGAGGAGGCCGGGGCAGGGGTCGAGGAGTTGGCCATCGACGGCGACGGTGCTGACGACGCGTGAGCCGGCTCCACATCGCTGACACCGGCCTGTTCGTCGCGGGGGGACAGCCCTCGAACAGTCGGTACAAGGCTGTTCGGCGGTTCGCTCGCCGGAACGACATCACCTTCGTCCTGCCCGAACGGGTGTACGAGGAGCTGACCGTCGACGAACCCGACGTCGAGGCACCACCCATCGACACCGCGATTGACGAGGGCTGGGCGACGATTGCGGCGCCACTGGAATTCTCAGAGCCGGTTGTCTCGCGGGTGATGGACGGCGTCCAGCGGTACATCGCGAACGCCGACGACCGCCCTGCCGACGAAGTCGAGCGTGCCGACGCCGCCCTCGCCGCCCTGGCTGCCCAGCATCTCAGCGCGGGGACGGCGACCGAGGTGTACATCTACACGACCGACATCGCGGCCGGCGAAGGCGCCGAAACCGTACTCGCGAGTGAGGGGTACGGTGACTCGGTGACGTTCGTGAACGGCTTCCGGTTCATCGAGGACCTGGTCGCCGGCGACAGCTGACTGATTGCTAGTCTGATTCGGGTGGAGAGAACACTCGAAAGCCCTCGGCCGCTCGACGTCCCGCGACCGCCGCTGCGCGCCTCGTGCCTGCGGTGCTTGCGGGGTCGGGGGACGGCCGAGGCGGCCTCGCCCTTTCTGAGTCCGCCAGGACTGTTGATGGCCCACCGAGCGACGTAGCCGGCTGAACGGGTGCGTACGTGACGGCCCGCCCCGCTCGCCGCTGCCGCCCTCCGCGTCGCTCGCGACCGACCATTCCGGGCGTGCGGGCGCTCTCTACACCGCCCGCGCCCGTTCCGGGCTAAAGTGAATGTGCCCTCGGCGCCAGCGGGTAAGCGCGAGGGGTTGCGCGGCGTGGCTGCTCACCCCCCACGCTTACTCCGCTGGCCGCTCGCTCCGGGCGTGTCGGCGCGCGGTGCTGGTTGGGGCCACTTCATGCAGGCGCGCTCTCGCTCGCGCCCGGTAGGGCGCTCGCGAAGGCGCGAGCGAGAGCGCGCAGATGGTTCTGTCGGTCGTTGTCGTCGGAAAACCGCGATGTAGGAGCATCGCGGTGTCGGCGCGTGAGCGCCTTCACAGGTACGGTGAGTACCCAATGTCTAGTACCAACTCGAGTCGCAAGGTCGTTACGGTGGATGAACAGGCATTCGAAAAAGCGGACGAGCAGGCTGTCGATGAAGACGGCTTCCCTGTGGTCGATGAGACGCCGGAGTTCGAGGCAGCGGTCGAGCAGGAGACGCAGGCGAAGGTGGATGCGAACCACCCGGACGGGATCGCGGACACGAGCGAGGACCGGATTCACGGGGTCACCCTCGAACAGGAAGAGCGCATTCGGGCGCGGGAAGCCGAACTGGAGCGCATCAGTGCCCAGGCCGAGCTCGGAACGCAGGAGGGTCGCGAGCAGCGCACGCGAGAGGTCGTCAGCGAGCAGTGTGGTCGTGACGAGCCGGCGCCGGCGGAGCGCACGGATCCCCGAGAGATGCTGACGCAAGACGAACTCGCGGCGGTCAACGAGCAGGCGATGCGGATCAGCGACGAAGTGCAGGGCGGCTGGTCGAGAGCGGTCGTCGCGAAGCAGCTGGCCGAGAAGGTGCAGCGCGGTCGGGACGTCACGAAGGCGGTGCTGGAGACCCTCGAAGAACTGAAGGCGGCGCCGGGGGCGATCGTGCCCATCGCGGACGTGCCGGACGTCCCGGTCGGTGAGGTGACGGTCGAAGGCACAGTGAGCGAACTCTGGGATCCCAGTTCCCCAGCAATCGCCCAAGTCGGACTCATCGAAGACGAAAGTGGACGTACGAAATTCACGATCTGGGAGCGCTCGAATCAGCCCGTGGTGCGTGAAGGGCAGACGGTCAGGTTCCGGGCAGCGGCCAAGAACTGGTACGAAGGCCGGTGCTCAATCGCGCTGACCGGGTGGTCGCGGGTCGAATTTCCGGAGCGCGGCCGGTGGTGGGAAGAGTAGCGAGCGAACTGGTCTCTTTCTTTTTCGGTGCCAGACCAGACCCAAGCCCCACCGCCCCACCCTCCGCTCCGTGCTCGCTCCCTTCGGTCGCTGCGCGCGCAGCCACGACCGTTGTGGAGAGTGAGGTGGTGAGTTGATCTCTTCTCGTCCAATTGGTAGCAGGGAGAGTTTATCCGCGCCGCCGATGGGCGCAGCGCGATGTCAAATAGTTCACCTGAGACCCACGATTTCGACGCGTGGTTTACTGGCTTCTTCGACGGCGAAGGCTGCATCCGCGTCTCGATTGCCGAGCGAGAGCGGTACAGCACCGGCTTTGAACTTGCACCCATGCTCCGAATCACCCACGAACAGCTGACTGGAACTCTTGACGCAGAAGGCTGGATTGGCGTGAAAGTAAACCAGAATAGTGAGTATCGAGTCGACCATCGACTTCAGCCGCAGATCGAGGTCACCGAAACGTATCGTGACCACCTGATGGAGGCGCTTTGTGCGTACTGTGATGCTCACGATGTGAACTGTCATGTGTCGAGTCTCGAAGCCAATGAGAACCGGAGCGATCAGTACATTTGGGGCGTGCAGGGTATCAGCAATACACGGACGCTCCTCACACCGCTCCGCGATCAGTTCATCGTCAAGCGCGAACAGGTCGATCTCCTCCTTGACGAGATTCTGCCCCGGATGGAACAGGGCGTCCATCACGAGAAAGAAGGCTTTCTTGAGGTGATGTACTACGTCGACCGGTTCAACTCGTACAAAGGTGGCAGTCGAGGGAAATACACACTCGAGTATTTCGAGGATCTCTGGGGGATGAAATACACTCTCGAGTAGCGGTATCGCACGGTGGCCGCATGAGAGATCCAGATAAGGACACCTCTTGTTTTAGTGAGCGCCAGACCAGCCCAAGCCCTACCGCCCTACCCTCCGCTCCCGGCCTCCCTCCGGTCGGCCGGCAGCCACAACCAGAGTCACAGCTTTGGGAGTGGTGTACCGAGGGGCAGGACCGCTGTCGCGACGGAGTCTGTTTATTTTTCCCTGGAAGTGTTGAGTATACTTGACATACACACCCCGGACATAGTCCTTGGTGCGCTAGCGGATGGTTCAAACTCCGCCTATGGAAGGGAATAGCCACGTAAGTCCATAATCGACGACAGTACCCAGATGAGATTTTCTTGACGGAGGTCCCAGGGACATTTTATATGGCAAGAACGTGCTGACATGAGTAATGGGGATCCAGAGCGGAGTATCGCGAGTTAGTACAGTCGCTTTCTCGCTCTTTTACCGTCTTCTCACTGGCCGTTACAGCAGAAAAGCCGGAATCGGAATCGGTCTCATTGGTGGAGTACTAACTGCTATTGTAGGATACTTGGCGGGACCGACTCTGAAACAGATCGTCACCAATACTTCGCTGATTCCACCATTCTCCTTCACAACAGGAAATCTTGCCGTGCTTTGGGGTGTTCACGCGACCGTTATCACGCTGAGTTTGGTCGGATTGTCCTTTGCTTGGAACTCCGTCAAGAACTTGCCGACGACAGATACGATCATTGAGGAGACTGCATATCGGCTGCGATCGATCGAGACAATCACCTTCCTGTTTACTGCGAACCTTTGTATCGGCACTGGCGTTCTACTGGCCACAGATAGTGTCGTTACTGCGGACATAGGCACAGCGGCTGGAATGTTACTTATCGCCAGCGCAGTGGTGACTGTTCATCGATTCTGGGTCGTTTTCGATCTCCTCTTGCACAATACGCTGGACGAGAAAGTATTCGACTTTGCTGATGCCGCACTGGCCGGTAGATCTCCTTCAACGGCAAGTGATTTTGACGTGTATGTAGGCCACTTCTTCGATGCGAGCCGAACAGAGATTGAGAACGATCGTCCCGAACGGCTACGAGAGAAGCTTCGTGGAGTAGAAAAGTTGCTCGACAAACTGCTCGCATCAGAGTCTGATTTAAAAGAAGATCGCAGTTTTTGGGACTATATCTCTGGGCGTTACGATTCTGTCTACCGGAGGAGTGTTGTACAGCAGAACGCAGAGCTTGAAAAACAGGTGATAGCGTCCCTCTCTGGTATCTACTGGAAAACCCAGAATTACGGTAACGTGGAGTTGGTGGGATGGACTATCCAGTGCTATGCAACCCTGTTTGCTCGTGGGTATTCTATAGAACCTCAGAGTAGCTCCGCAGAGTTTTTACTGGAGAGATTTGAGAACGCCCAAAATCGGATCCTCAGCCAATTCAAGAAGGCGGATGATGATGCTTCTTATGAGACCGCGACGGCGCAGGTAGATCAGCTACTTGAAACTCAAACCAGCTTGTGGCGTACCGCCGCCGAGAACGAGGCTGTGGGAGCCATGGACTACCTACGGTACCTGCTTGATGATGTTTACCAGTTCCGCGAGTACGAATATGCTCCTCCCGGAGCAGTCCGAAATGCTGGAGACAGTTATGACTCACTCGACGTACGGAAACAAGAGCAGGCCGATGATTACCGCGCTGCTGTTAACCATCTGAAGTTTGCTACCTATGGATGGACGCTTAATCTATTTGAGGAAGAAGATGTCTCGGAGTATTTTGTTGAACAGGTTTTTAACGAATATGTCGAACAGGATTTTGGATCTGTAAGCCGCCTCTCTGAGATGTACTTCGATATGGGTGAGGCGACGGAACCGTTGAATTACTGGGAACGCTGGAACCTCAATCGAGAACTTGAGAAGAGCTACGGAGTCGCCTCGACAGGGATGGCGATTAATACGTGGCTCCTCCGATTTTACTGTACTGCTCTTGTCTGGATTCTGGATAGTCAGGAAGCGATAGATAATCTCCAAGAACAAGACCCCAGTGAAAGCCCGCTTACTGAGTACGATCATATGCAACCCCGTGTGGACAAAATCGTCGATCGGCTCGAGGCTTACAAAAAGGAGTATCCGCTTGACGATATGTTAAGCGGGGGCCCATCTGCGGATGATCGGTGTGATGCTCTGATCGAATATTTTGAATCGGTCAGAGATGTTCTTGATGAGCAGGAGCAAGACTGGATTCGGACCCTTCCGATTAGCGAAGGATACGTGGACAGCTATGGTGAGAGTATACATTCACAGTTAGAGTCTTGTGGTTTACGGACTGCTATCGAAGAGGTTGGAGGGATAACGCAACTGGATAGTCTTGAGCAAGACGCGAACGCCGAATTTACCCTGTATAATTCAGCACCGCGCAAAGCGTTCGTAGACGATGGTATCTCGACGTTCTTTAACAGCAACTTTTCAGGGTTGCTCGACAGGTATCGTGGGGTTGTACTGGAACAGCTCGATCTTGTTGAAAAAGAAGTCGACGCGGCTACAGATATATCGGACGCACTCGCAGCAGTAGTATCCCAAGAAGACGTCGCGCTACTCATCGTCGAACAGATGGAAGTTGCTCGTACACTACGTGATGACGAGCGGAGTGAACGAATCTCAAACGATGATCTGAGAAGTTACTTTGCTTTTATGGATATTCCGGTTATTCGAGATTTAACGACCGAATTTGCGGCTGTTGTGCTGTTTGAGAATGATTTCAACTATGTAGAGGAAGTCGATGACTATCCCATTGCGGTTGAGGTGACTCCTGGGGAAGATGTGGCCACCTGGGATCCCGACGAACTCCCTGATGAGGAAGACATCCGTGACTATGTTCGGATAGCCACATCATATAAGGCACATATTGAAAGTACCGGCCCTAATGGGGTTGTATTCCGAATCCAGAATTGAGAGGAGAGGAGATCGAATATTTTGCCAAGTTGGAATTTCAAAGAACGTAACCCTGTCTAATCTTCACCCTGATTTTATTCTCCCCAGACTCCAAGCAAGAAGTGATAACTCAATGGAACGAGCGAGGACCAAACTCAACGAAGCTGATTTCTTCAGGCAGAAGGCAATGGACTCAGAGGGCGAAGAGTTCCTATATTATTCTAGTGCAACTCTCTCAGCCTGTCGATCAGTTACGTTTGCGCTACAGAAGGAACACGGTGGAGAAGAGAAATTTGATGACTGGTATAGTGGGGCGCAATCGGAGATGAAATCGGATCCCTTGATGCGGGTTCTGTCTGAACTACGAAATCATGTAGTAAAGCGCACCCTCGTCACTCCTGTGGGGAAGACAGAGTATGAGGTGATTGATAAGAGCCCAAAGCATCCAGATTTTGCTGGCGAACCATCCATAGATGGGAAGACATTCACCAGACACAAACTGGATGAAGTACCGGATGACGTGAAATCGAATATTCCAGATCAGGTAGTCGACGACTTTCTTGAGGAGTATGGCGATGACCCCATCGAGTCATGGCTCAATAGCTATTATTTCAAAATCAAACAGATAGTGAGCGAGGGGAGCGGAGTAGTTGAGGATTGAACCGGCCACATAGTAGTGGACCGAAGCCCTGCTTGCTAATGACTCAATAGCCACGTATTGGAACATGCCTTTTTCCAAGTCTTACAAGTCAACCAATCTAGTCCAAATGTTTCCTTTGGATAATTTGACCACCCCGTTGTAGTCGGCTACACTACGGTGACCCAAGCACCTCATTCTGAGCCACTATCCGGCTGAATCGAGGTCCGTACTCGATAGCGTTTATTTCCCCCTCAATGGGTGAGGGGCGCGCCGAACTGGCGGGTTCCCGAAACACGGTGAGAACGATGGCAACTAGAGACATCTACGAAACTGGCTTCGACGAAGACGTCCGAACGGAATCGAGTGCGAACCAGTGTCCCGAGTGCGACGGTCGAGTCACCACGAACGCGGTCGAAACGGTCTGCGAGGACTGTGGCCTGGTCATCGACGAACAGCGCATCGATCACGGGCCGGAGTGGCGGGCGTACGACGACGAGGAGCGCGAGCGGACAGGCGCCCCACTTACTGCGGCTCGCCACGATCGCGGCCTGTCGACGGAAATCGGTCGCGGCACCGACGCGAAGGGGAACGAGATCTCGGGGCAGAAGCGACGGCGACTCGCGCGGATGCGCCGTGAGCAGACCCGTGGTCGCTGGCGGTCGAAAGCGGAACGGAATCTCGCCCACGGGCTGGGCGAAGTGCGCCGGCTGGCGAGCGCGCTCGAACTCTCCGATTCGGTCCGCGACCAGGCGTGTCAGCTCTTCCGGAGCGCCCAGAACGAGGATCTGCTTCGAGGCAGGTCCATCGAGGCTATCGCCGCGGCCAGCGTCTACGGGGCCTGCCGGTGCAACGGCCGCTCACGGTTAGTGGATGACGTCAGCGAGATGGCCCGCGTTGCGGAGTCACGGGTCACGAACGGGTACAAGACGCTGAACGAAGAGCTGGGCCTCCCTGCCGAGCCCGTCTCCCCCAGCATGTTCGTGCCGCGCCTCGCTTCGGACCTCGAGTGTCCGGACGAAATCCGACAGCGGGCCCGAGCCCTCGCGGAACAGGCCGAGAAGCGCGGCGTCACGACGGGCGTCCATCCGGCCGGGTTCGCCGCGGCCTGTCTCTACAAGGCCGGTCGCGAAGAGGGGCGATGGCTGACGCAATCCGAGGCCGCGGACGTGGCGAACGCCTCGAAGGCGACTGTTCGGGCGCACCGGGATACGTTGGAGGAACAGGTCGCCTGAGACAGATCACTGTCTCTCCGACTGTACTACACATCGTTCTATCCACGCTACGATTTAAACACGAAGACGAGCGAAGTTCTCTGTAGACTACTCTGTAAGCTAGCCCACCTAAAGAGGCGGACTTTCACCATGGACTCCCGCTCTAACCGAATCCGGTACGGGTTTGACCCCGTTCGCGTTCAGCATCCCGCTGTTCAAGCGCACACCTACGGGTGCGCCTCCTTCGCCGCCAGTTTGGTTGCGAAGGAGTCGATAGCCGATGTTCTTCGCTGCGTTGTAGTCCGCGTGGTTCTCGTATCCACAGGATTGACAGCGGAAGGTGTCCTGCGACGGGCGGTTTTCCGCATGGGTGAACCCACACGACGAGCACCGCCTCGACGTGTTCTTCGGGTTCACCTGCTCAACCTGAATCCCGCGTCCCTCGGCCTTATACGAGACGTACTCGTACAGACGATTGAATGCCCACTCGTGGAACTTGCGGGCGTCGGGCATCCGATCGCGGATATCCGTCAGGTCCTCGAAGGCGATTACCGTGCAACCACTCTCGCTCGCTTCAGCGATGATGTCGTTCGCGATACGGTGAAGATACTGCTCGAAGCGCCCCGTCTCCTTGCGTCCGACCGCTTGGACGTTCTCGTGGGCCCACCGCGAACCACACTCCTGCAGCGACTTGCGGCGCTGGACGTACTTCGTTCGCCAGTGGTTGAGTTCGTCGGCAGACCAGAATGCGCCAGTCGAGGTAACGGCGATGTTCTCGATCCCGAGGTCCACACCGAGAACCGTTCCGTTCTCGGCCGGTTTGGGATCGTCCACGTCCGCCTTTGTTCGGACGTGGAGGTAGAAGTCACCACGGCGATAGTGGAGTGTCGCGCCTGTCGTCTCCCATCGTTCAGAACGCAGGTACTTCGAGTGGGGCGTGTCACGGGTTTTGTCGGGCAAGACGTACTCGGCGGTGACACGCCCATCGACGGTAGACAACGTGGCGTGGTCGTCATGGAACGTGGCGTTGCGCTGGTTGTATTCGCAGAACGACGAGGAGAACGTCGGAATCGAAGCGTACTCGCAGTTCTTCCACTCGGCGACGACGCTCTTGAGCGCGTCAACAGCACGGTTACGAGCCGATTGGACGTGGTTGCTGTGGAGTCGCGTCTGCTCGCGAACCTCGTCGTAGGTCATCTCATGCAGGACGGACGAACGGGTTTCAGCCCACTCTCCGTCCCACGCGGAGTCCACGACGTAATTGGCCGCCCACAGGAACTCGTCAATCGTCTCGTGGAGCAGGTCCGCCTGTTCGTCGGTCACGTCGAGTTTGACCGGGACAGTTCGACGGACCTCCATACAACTCACAACTCAATCTATGCTTAAATGTATTAATATGGTCAGGTGGGGGATGCTGCCCTCCACCGGCAACGGCGGTAGCGTAGGCATGCGAACACATTCGTTCCCTCAGCTGCGGGGATCGGTTTCCACAGGGTGGTATCTATGAACGGTCGTTACTCCGACTTTGAGGAACTGCGGCCGACCGGCGAGGCGTCCCACATTCCGGACACGAGGCTGGACGACGGCTGTGAGGGTTCCCCCCGTCGGCAACGCGTCGCGACGAGCTCTGGTGGCTACCCTGATGTGGCGACGGCCGCCGATGGCGAGTGCCGGTCCTGTGGGGCGTCAGTCCCAGACGGCCAGACGAAATGCCGGTTCTGTCTCACCAACCATCTCGGGAGTGACGCCACTCGCACGGACGAGGCCGCGTCGACGACGTGCCTCGGCATCGTCCACCTGGTCGTCGAGTCGACCACGTTCTACGGCGCCGTCGCGAAGGGCGGCGCCGCGGCGAACCTCCTCTCCGCCAACGAGGCGGAGCCGGTCGTCGACGACTACACGCTCATCTACGACCTCGACGAGGCGCCGGCGCGCCAGCTGGCCGAGCAATGGCCCTCACTCCCCGACGCGGTACAGGTGTCGTCAGAGGAGGGAGAGCGGCTTCTCAGTGCCGCCCGTGACCGGACTGGGTGGCACAGGCAGGAAGCGTCGGAGCGCCAGGAGCAGGCCCCGACGCGGCTCTACGACCAGCGTGGGGACGGCATCCGCGACGCGTCGCGTCTCGACGCGGTCCTCGACGACGCCGACGACGCGGTGTGGCTGGTTCCAGCGATAGCGCTGACCGAATCCACTGGCGAGGCTGCGGCTGATCACCAGGAGTCGTCGGTACCGACGACGCAGGAACTCGACTGTCAAACCTGTGGACGGGCGACCGACCATCGGTTTAAGACCCACGAGTCGGTCCCGGATGCGGCGTGGACGGGACAACCGATCTGGGAGTGTCGGGTGTGTGGCTCGGCTCGCTACGGACCCAGTCTCGAGTAGCGCCAGTGCTGGGCGTCGATTAACCAACACCCTGCGAGTAGCGTCGAGGTTCGTTGGTTAAGGCAGCGAGCTCCTGCAAGCCCGACGCCAGTCTCGATGGGGTGTCTTTCCGCGCCGGCGAGTGGTGAGGCGCTTCCGATGGAGCAAGAGTTCAAACAGGGCTACCGGATGCATCGTATACTCAGCAATCTCAACCGACTCGATGTCGATCGATTGGACGCCGCCGATCGAGAGCGAGTCGAGACCGCGAGAGACCTCCTGGAAGAGGTGAGCCTTCTCACGCGGCCGGGCGACGGAGCCGGGGTGGACGCCCACGCAGACTCCTAACTGGCGTCGTCGGCCACGCCTCGGGAGGCACCTCTCACGTCGGTTTATCTCCCCCGATAGGGGTGCGGGGGCGACCCCGTGAACTCCAGACATGGCGACACTGCAAGCTGCGACGACATCGACCGGCGCGATCGTATCGGATCCGCAGGCAGTCCGCGAGCTTTGTGAGAGCTACTGCTTCGGGACGCTCGACTGGGAGGTGACCGAAGACGGAGAGCTCACCATCTGGGGGTACGACGACTTCGAGGTGTACGAGGCGCGGGAGAACGGCCTCCCGGACTACGAAGGCGGGATCGTGACCCACGAATTCCTGCGAGAACTCGCCGACCACCTCGAAGCCAACGAAGAACTCGATATCCAGACGGCGGGGTTCACCAAATGCCGCTTCCCAGTCCTGGCCAAGCGGTACGTCGTTCGCCATGGCGAAGTCCTCCAGGCGGACCTCAGTTCCCCCGACCCGATCGACGAGTAGCGTTGTTCATCCCCCGGGAGGGGTGCGGGGCGATCCAGTCGCGGTCGCCCCGTGAGGTGATTGCTCGATGGGACACCGCGCACTCGTTGCGTACGAACGCACGGACGGACAGTACACGCTCCACTACAGCCATTGGGGTGCAGCGAACCTGAAGCTCAAGCACCGAATCTCGGCTGAGTCGCCGTTCGGTGGCGACGACACCGACTCCAAGTGGGCGAAACAGCTCCTCGCAGAGCTTGCTGATGGCCTCGAGGCAGATGCGGTCGACGGCTACCTCGCTGGCGAGGATCGTCCGTCGTCGGTCGTCGAACCGAAGCCCCGCGCCACCGGGCTCACCCTCGACGAGATCGTCGCGGACCATCTCGACTACCTCCACCACGAGGCGTTCTTCGTGGTGTCGACGACGTTCGAGGTGACCGCCTATCGGACGCTGTGGTTCGGGCTCCAGTACGACTCGGAGACGGTCGAACAGGGAGAGACCGTCGGGAACGGCGCGCTCGCGACGGTGCGCTGGTACGACGGTGAGCCGGTCGGCGACGGCCACCTGCAGGGACAGTTCGCGGCCCTCAAAGACGTCGTCGGCGACATGCTCGACAAGGGCGTCTTCACGCCGTCGACGGCGAGACAGTACCTGAAACGGAAGCTGGCCGAGCGAGTCGGAGACCGACAGGAGCTGCTCATTCCGACCGGAGAATTACCCTTCGAGAAGGCGAGTCTCAGCAAGCCGTAACACCACTTCCTTAGTGGATCCCGGGAAACACCCAAGTATGTCAAATCAGCCTAAAGACGGTGTTCGTGTTTGGCTTGTCGAGCGGACGTACTCCGATGACGAACAGAATCTGATCATCCTCACCTACGCAACACCCGATGGCGAACAGTACTATCGGAAGGAACGAGCACTAACCTCATTCACCGACGTCCGAGATACGACGGCAGCAGTCGACGCTGAACCCGACAATCTCGGCACGGTCGATGACCCCGACCTCCAGGAACAATACGCGGCCGAAGCGCAGCGAATGCAGGAGGTCCACGACCCGGACGACGTGATCTGATACCCGCCAGTAGACATCGCCCCGGGCCATGGGTTATGTCGTAGGAGGCCGTACACAGGGTATGCGCGAACTCGTCTTCGCCCTCGAATACGAGCCGGGCTGTAACCGGGTGGCGGACGCCCTCGCCGACCACCCCGACGCCCGTGTCCGCTCGCTCTCGCTGCACGCCACTGCCGAGCGTCTCTGGCGGGTTGACCACGCCACCGGAACTCCTGAGGCGCTCGACGCCATCGAGGACGCCTTTCTCACCGGCGACTACTACGCTGACTGTCTCGCCACCGAGGACTGTGGCGCCACACAGACGACTCGTGTGCTGGATCGGACGGACGACACGCTCATCCTCTACTCCGACTGGGAGCGCACTCCGACCTGCGCCTCAGTTCCCCATATCGCTCGAGATCACCTCGGCGACGGCGTCTTGTTCGAGACTCGTCACGAGGGCCGCCACTACACGTGGCGACTCATCCACTCCGGCGATGGCGACGTGGCGGCGTTCTTCGACGCTCTCAAAGTCGCCGTCGGGGAGTGCGCCCAGATGGAGATGCTCCGCACAGCGGACACAACATCAGCTGGGGGACGCGACGGGACACCGAGCGGCCTACCGCCAGCCCAAGAGGCCGCTCTTCAGGCTGCGGTTGAACACGGCTATTACGAGTCGCCCCGCGAGGTCGACGTCGGCGAGCTCGCCGAGCATCTCGACGTGCCACGGTCAACACTCACCTACCGACTCCGTCGGGCGGAAGAACATTTGGCGAAGCAACATGTCGCCGGCGAGCGGGTAGCTGAAGAACGGCTGGCATCACACTGACGCCAGTAGTTGGAATATTCCAATAAAGACCTATCGAACTCCCGCTCCTACCGTGAAGTGATGACAGAGAATCCGAATATAGCGGGACAGGCGAGCGGGGGCGGGCAGCGACAGGAGTTGACCGCCCGCTTCACCGTCCCCGAGATGGACTGTCCCTCCTGCGCCCAGAAGGTCGACAAGAGCCTCCAGCGCGTCGACGGCGTCGTCGACGCGACGCTCCAGCCGACCACCGGCACGGCGACTGTTACGTACGACCCTGACCGAATCAGCGAATCCGACGTGGTCCAAGCGATCGAAGGTGCCGGCTATGAGGTCGTCGGAGGTTCGGACGCCGAGAGCGATGAGCGAGAGGAGTCGGGCAATGGCGTCGACATCGCGCCACCGTCGGAGGTCTGGACGAGTCCCCGCGCGAAGAAGACGTGGCTCGGCGCGGCGTTCGTCACGCTCGGTCTCCTCTTCGAGTTCCTCCTCACCGGGCAGAACGTCACAGTGGCGAGCGTCCTCGAGTACCCGCTCCATATCGCAGATGTTCTGTTCCTCGGCGCCGTCGCGGCCAGTGGCATCCCCGTCGTCCGTAGCGGGTACTACTCCGCGAAGAACCGAAGTCTGGACATCGACCTGCTGATGGGGACGGCGATCATCGCGGCGACCGGTATCGGCTACTTCGTCGAGGCCGCCACGCTGGCCGTCCTGTTCAGCATCGCCGAACTGCTCGAGGACTATGCGATGGACAGGGCACGGGACTCCCTGCGCGAGCTGATGGAACTCTCGCCCGACGAGGCGACCGTCCGTCGCGATGGTGAGGAAGTGACCGTTCCCGCCGAGGAGGTCGACGTTGGCGAGACCGTCGTCGTCCGCCCCGGCGACAAGATTCCGCTCGACGGGACGGTCATCGACGGCGAGAGTGCAGTCGACCAGTCGCCGATCACGGGCGAGAGTGTCCCCGTCGACAAGGCTACCGGTGACGAGGTCTACGCCGGCGCGATCAACGAAGAGGGGTACCTCGAGGTAGAGGTTACCTCGACCGCTGGCGATTCGACGCTCTCGCGCATCATCGAGATGGTACAGGGTGCACAGGCGAAGAAAACCGAGTCTGAGCAGTTCGTCGACCGCTTCTCGGGCTACTACACGCCTCTCGTCGTCGCGCTGGCAATCCTGACCGCCGCCATCCCGCCGCTGGTCATTGCCGACCCGGTGTCGGTGGACCTCGCCGGATACGGATTCACCTTCGCGGGCAGCTGGCAGACGTGGTTCATCCGCGGGCTCACGCTGCTGGTGATCGCCTGCCCGTGTGCGTTCGTCATCTCCACACCCGTCTCGGTGGTGTCGGGCATTACTAGCGCCGCGAAGAACGGTGTCCTGATCAAGGGCGGCAACTATCTGGAGGCGATGGGCGAGGTCGATGCCGTTGCCGTCGACAAGACCGGGACGCTCACCAAGGGCGAACTCGCCGTCACCGACGTCGTTCCGGTGGGTGACACCACGGAGGACGATCTGCTCCGTCGCGCCGCAGGGCTGGAGCGGCGCAGTGAGCATCCCATCGCCACGGCGATTCTCGCCCGCGCTGAAGAGGCAGGCGTAGGCAACCTGCCCGACCCGACTGGCTTCGAGAGCCTCACCGGGAGGGGCATCCGCGGCGAGATCGACGGCGAGACGTACTATGCGGGTAAGCCAGCGCTCTTCGAAGAGCTCGGCTTCGACCTCGCTCGGGCACGCCGCGAAACGGACGGCGGCGTCATGGCGGAAGAGGCGGCCGAGGTCGACGACGGGGCGTTCGCCGAGGATGCCCTCTCCGCGCTGGAGCAGGAGGGCAAGACGGTCGTTATCGTCGGGACGGAGTCGAAACTGCTGGGTGCAATCGCCATCGCCGACGAGGTGCGCCCGGCCTCAAAGCGGGCCGTCGAACGCCTGCACGAGCTGGGCGTCAAGCGCGTGGTGATGCTCACCGGCGACAACGAGGGCACCGCCCGCGCAATCGCCGAGCAGGTCGGGGTCGACGAGTATCGCGCAGAACTCCTGCCCGACGAGAAGGTCGACGCAGTCGAGGAGTTGCAGGCGGGGTACGGCGAGGTGGCGATGGTCGGTGACGGCATCAACGACGCGCCCGCGCTCGCCACCGCAGAGGTCGGCATCGCGATGGGCGCAGCCGGCACCGACACCGCTCTTGAGACGGCCGATATTGCGTTGATGGGCGACGACGTCGGGAAGCTCCCGTACCTGTACGACCTGTCGCGTACGGCCAACGGCGTGATCCGGCAGAACATCTGGGCGAGCCTCGGCGTAAAGCTCCTGCTGGCGCTGGGCGTGCCGCTGGGTCTGGTCAGCGTTGCGTTGGCGGTCGTTGTCGGTGATATGGGGATGAGCCTCGGTGTCACCGGGAACGCGATGCGGTTGTCGCGAATCGCGCCTGAACGCATGGACGGTAAGACTGGCCAAGAAATGGGTGTATGAACCCATGAAGACTAGCGAGAAAGACAGTGCCACCTTATGCAGAACTGTGTCACTCGTCGAACACGAGAGCAACGAGCTCTCTGAACCCCTTCGGGCAGGTCCAACGAACACGTCGAACTGCTCGAATCCCGTCTCCCGAGAACGGGAACAAGAATAAGGTTACTCCGTTTGAAATCTTCCACAATAATGAACCCTTTCAATGCGATCCGCGAGTTCGAAGCCGATGGAACGACCTACAAAATGGCCGACCTCACCGTCCTCGAAGAGGAAGGCCTCTGTGAACTTGACAAACTCCCGGTCAGTATCCGTGTTATGCTTGAATCCGTCCTCCGTAACGCCGACGGGGAGGACATTACCGAGGACGACATCCGGGCCCTCGCTGGCTGGCAACCGGACGTTCCCGACGCCGACATCCCGTTCCAGCCGTCCCGGGTTATCCTCCAGGACCTCACCGGCGTCCCCGCCGTTGTAGACCTCGCGGCACTCCGATCGGCCGTCGAACGCAAGGACCGCGACCCAACCCTCGTCGAACCCGAAGTCCCCATCGACCTGGTCATCGACCACAGCGTCCAAGTGGACTACTTCGGCAACGAGGACGCCTACGAGAAGAACGTCGAACTCGAATACGAGCGCAACAGCGAACGGTACCGGGCGCTGAAGTGGGCGCAAAACGCCTTCGACGACTTCAGTGTCGTGCCGCCAGGGACGGGTATCGTCCACCAGGTGAATCTGGAGTATCTCGGGCAAGTCGTCCACGAACGCGAGCAGAACGGCGAGAACTGGCTGTTCCCAGACACCCTCGTCGGGACCGACAGCCACACGCCGATGATTGGTGGCATCGGCGTCGTCGGCTGGGGCGTCGGCGGTATTGAAGCCGAAGCCGCGATGCTCGGCCAGCCCATCACGATGAACCTCCCCGAGGTTGTCGGCGTGAAACTCACAGGTGAACTCCCCGAGGGTGCGACGGCGACTGACCTCGTACTGCACGTCACCGAACTGCTGCGGGATGTCGGTGTTGTCGATCGATTCGTTGAGTTCTATGGGCCCGCCGTGGAGACGCTGACTGTTCCTGATCGGGCGACAATCGCGAATATGGCGCCCGAGCAGGGCTCGACCATCAGCATGTTCCCCGTCGACGAGGCCACCTTGGACTACCTCGAACTGACGGGCCGCGACGAGGACCACATCGAGCTCGTCCGAAAGTATCTGGACGCCCAGGGGCTGTTCGGTGAGCAGAACCCCGAGTACACCGAGACGGTCGAACTGGACCTCTCGACCGTGACGCCGAGTCTCGCCGGCCCCAAGAAACCCCAGTCCCGCGTCGAGATGGGTGACATGCGAACCCACTTCCGGGAATTACTCCACGGCGAGTTCGAGGACGAACTCGACGACGCTGACGAGGAGGCGCTGGCCCGGTGGCTCGGTGAGAGCGACCAATCGATGGGGCAGACCGACGGCGGCAAGGCGGTCGTGGACACCGGTCGAGACCGCCCCGACCTCGACCCTCTCACGAAGCGCGCCTCCGTGAATATCGACGGCAACGACGTCGAAATCGGGCACGGGAGCGTCGTCGTTAGCGCCATCACCAGCTGTACCAACACGTCGAATCCCTCCGTGATGCTGGCAGCCGGGCTCCTGGCGAAAAACGCCGTCGAGCGTGGCCTCGACGTCCCGGACTACGTTAAAACAAGCCTCGCGCCCGGCAGCCGCGTCGTCACCCAGTACCTCGAAGCATCGGGGCTGTTGCCATACCTCGAAGACCTGGGTTACAACGTCGTGGGCTACGGCTGTACGACCTGCATCGGGAACGCAGGGCCGCTCCCGGAGCCGATCGAGACCGCTATCGACGAACACGACCTCTGGACGACGAGCGTACTCTCCGGGAATCGGAACTTCGAGGCGCGCATCCATCCAAAAGTGCGCGCGAACTACCTCGCCAGCCCGCCGCTGGTGGTGGCGTACGGGCTCGCTGGGCGGATGGACATCGATCTGGAGCACGACCCGCTGGGGTACGATGACGACGGAAACCCAGTCTATCTGGCGGACCTCTGGCCAGACAGCGACGAGATCCACGAAGCCGTCCACGACTTCGTCGACCCGTCGATGTTCGAGGAGAAGTACGCCGAAGTGTTCGAAGGCGACGAGCGATGGGACGCGCTGGAGGCCCCGACCGGCGAGGTCTACGAGTGGGACGAGGACTCGACATACATCCGGGAGCCGCCGTTCTTCAAAGATTTCCCGCTGGAGAAACCCGGCGTCTCTAACGTCGAGGATGCACGGTGTCTGCTAACGCTGGGTGACACGGTTACGACTGACCACATCAGTCCTGCCGGGCCGTTCGGGACGGATCAGCCGGCCGGCCAGTGGCTGATGGACCACGGTGTCGAGCCCCACGAGTTCAACACGTACGGTGCCCGCCGGGGTAACCACGAGGTGATGATGCGGGGCACGTTCGCCAACGTCCGCATCGAGAATCAGATGCTCGACGACGTCGAGGGCGGGTACACCATCCACCATCCGACTGGTGAGCAGACGACCGTGTTCGAGGCCAGCCAGCGGTACCGCGAGGAGGGAACTCCACTCGTCGTGATGGCGGGCGAGGAGTTCGGGACTGGGTCGAGCCGTGACTGGGCGGCGAAGGGGACCGACCTTCTCGGTGTTCGTGCGACCATCGCGGAAAGCTACGAGCGCATCTATCGGGACAATCTCGTCGGAATGGGTGTGTTGCCGTTGCAGTTCCAGGACGGTGACTCCTGGGAGGCGCTTGGATTGGACGGGTCAGAGGTCTACACGATCTACGGGTTGGACGACGAGTTGGAGCCGATGGCCGAGTTGACGGTGACTGCGGAGCGGTCGGACGGGTCGTCGGTTGAGTTCCCGGTGACGGCCCAGGTGGGCACACCTGCCGGGGTGCGATACATCGAACACGGCGGCATCCTACACTACGTCCTTCGACAGCTGCTAACCGAATCGTGACGCTTTCAAAGTGTCTCCTCGACCAGTAAGATCGCGAATTTCCGATTCCGTCGCTCGGAATTAGCGTAGCCCTCTGAAACGGCACACCGTGTTTGTGCGTGAATACATATCAAGAGTGTTTCCAGTTCAATCAACGGTAAAATGACCATCGTAGCTTTCACACCCGATGCCGTAGCGATCACCGTCGAGTGGGCGAACAATATCCTGTGATCGAGTGAGGCCAGAGTTGTTTATTCCGCGCCGGTGATGGGTGCCGGCGCAGCTGGAGCGACCAACGACACCCGTGCGTCGGCGTTTCGAGGTGTCCAAGATGCATATGGTGATATACGCACTCGTAGAGGCATCGACGCACGACGACGCGCTGTCCACCGGAAAGTCGGTGTTCGACCGCCTGGTCGGCGCGGACCCACACGCCGGCGCCGTCTTCGATTACTATGTGACCTTCGACGAGGAGGACACGTCCGTTGCGGGGAAGGCACGATGGGGGGGGTTGCCGACGGCAGCCCCCGTCGACTCCGATGACGGCCAAGACCTGCTCGAGTGTGGCTGGGAGGCGACGAAGGAGGAATTCGAGCGTAATCTCGACCGGGTGAAGGAGGCCATCGACGAGCTCTCCGACGAGGAGATCATGCGCGACGAGGACCTCGCCCGGCACGCCTTCCACCAGGTCGGTGCGTACGACGGCCCGACGATCTTCCTGTACACCGAACACGGAACCGGCATTCGCCACCGTGGACAGCTGGATCGACTCCTCGAGGAGAATGAAGAGCTCTGGATCGTGCCCGCTGACGTCCACTTCTAACCAATGCCTCGCATCACCAACTGGCGACGCGAGAGCCGCTCGCCGACGCTTGCGTATCGGAACACCGAGACCGGGGCGCGAGCCGTCCTGCATCGAGCCCCGGACTCCTACCGGTACAAATGGCGTGGGGCAATCCTCATCGACGGCTACCCGGTCTGGTCGCGGGGATACGAGACGAAGGATGCGACATCGTTCCGTGACGAGCTCCGGGAGCGGCCCGCACCGGACCTCAGCTGCCCGGAGTGTCCGAACGACGACGTTCGCGTCGGCGAGAAGGCGGCAGACGGGGCGAAAGTCCAGCGGTGGTATGACTGCCCCGATTGTGGGTACGAAGCCCCCTCACGCATCGTCTACGGACGGAGTACGCCGTGACTCAGGGCTTGACTCCGAGAGTGAAGGCCGTACGTTCCGCTAAGGAACAGGTATGCGTGGTTCGTTCGCTTCTCGCTTATATGGAGGATCAGCCACCGATCGAATTAAGTATATCCAAAGGATATACACCGATATGGCGAATCGGTTTCAAATCGACGGCGAGGAAGTTCTCGACGGCCAAGTCAAGGAGTTCGGGAACAGCGCCCACGTCACCGTCCCCAAACGCTGGCGTGGGGCTAACGTGAAAGTCGTCCGTACCTCAGAACCAACCGAACAAGACGAAGAATGACTGATTCACAGGCTCTCATCAAGACGCTGGACTTCCAGCTCGACATCCAGAGCGATAATGAGAGCCTGCTGTACGACGCCACCCTCGAAGCGAGGTCGGTATACAACCAATCTATCCGACTCGCCAAGGAAGGTGTGGATTGGAACGTCATTCCCGACCGCGTGGCCGAGGACGCCAGCCTCGTGAAAAACACGATACAGCGCGTCGTCGCCAAAGCACTCGGTGCGATGGAGAACTACTACGAGTATGACGACTACAACAAACCCAGCCACACCAAAGACGGAACGTACCCGCTCCGGGCGAACTACGAGGAGGGGTACAACCTGTCACTCACCGACGACGGCGACGTGGCGTTCCGGATCAGCGCGAAGCCCTACAAGCACGTCAAGGGCGTCCTCGATGGTGACGACGCTCATCTCGACATTCTCAAGACCGCCCTCGAAAGCGATGCATGGACGATTGGGACGGCGGAAGCCCTGTTCCGAAACGGCAACGCCGAGCTGCACGTCAACGTAACTAGCTCCGAGGGGACCGTTCGAGACAAGGAAAATTCACGGACAGTCGTTGGCGTGGATGTCAACGAGGACAATGTGGCGCTGACTGCACTCTCCAAGGGCAGTGTCGAGGACACAGTCGTTATCGAATTTCCGGACATCAAGTTCAAGCGCCACCGCTATTTCACGATGCGGAAGCGCGTGCAGAACGCGGGGAAGGACAGCATCCACGACACGTTGGAAGGACGTGAGGAACGGTTTGTCCGCGACCGACTCCACAAAGTGAGCCGTCATATCGTCGAGTGGAGCCAGCAGTTCGAGAAGCCGTGCATCGTCTTTGAAGACCTCAAAGAGATGCGCGATGGCCTCGACTACGGATGCCGGATGAACCGACGCTTGCACCGCCTCCCGTTCCGCGCGCTTCAGCACTACACGTCCTACAAGGCAGCATTCGCGGGTATTCCGACGGCTTGGATCAATCCCGAATACACGAGCCAATGCTGTCCGATGTGCGGTCATACGGAACGATCGAACCGTCACAAGAAGCGGTTCAAGTGCCAGTCCTGTTCGCATCAAGACCACGCCGACCGGAGTGCAAGCGTGAATATCGCCGTGAAAGGTATCGAAGAGCATCAAGAGTGGACTGTGCCTGCTCTCAACAGCCTTCCCACTGTGCGGACGGTGCGACGGCAGGCATCGGGGGCCGTGGACGCCCCGACCGTGACCCACGACGCCGTTCGAGGCTATCAGACCGATGGCGTCGCGGGAGTGTCCGACTAATCCACGGGAAGTCTCGAGGACCGTTCTCGAGACAGTTCACGGCGCCGAACGGTGAGCGGGTGGATCCCCGCTGGCCGCTGTTTTTCGGCCGGGCACGAGGTGGTAGCCCGGTACGACCGGGTGAGTCAACCAATGAGTCTCGAAGTACTTGACCGACACAGCGAGGCACTGTTCGAGTTCCTCTGGTGTCCCGTCTGCGGGCAGGAGGTCTTCACTCACATCCCGTTCGAGGGGGTGTTCTGCAAGAACTGCAACACCCAGGTCGAACTCCAGGAATCCCGAGAGACACGCGGCTACGAGGAGGCCGTGCTCGCCTGCTTCGATTCTACCACGACCTGGAACCTCCACGTCGACGAGAAACTACGCCGCGACCTGCCTGATGGGTCGGCCCGCGTGAAGATCCTCGGCGCACCGGGCGCCTACGACGTCGACTGGTGGAGTCCGGAGCCAGGTGAGGACTGGGAACCTGTGGAGCGTGGAGAGTTCGACGACGTCGAAGAACCATCAGAGGTGTCGCATCTCGCATAGTGACCTTGATGAAATCCGTAGTAGGTAATGGTTCTCAGCAATCTTGCTGAATAGAGGGCAGGAACTTAGTAACCTCAATTTAGCCAACAAACCAAGCCTTGGTAACTTGAAGGAGCACTTTCAAGCCCGATATGAGTCGGGATCTCCTCAGCTACCCCCAGTAAGCGAACGCTCAAGCTTCTGACAAAGTTCGAAATTACTCTCTCCGTCTTCATGTTCCGGATTCGGGACAACACCAAGGTCCAGAGCAGGCATAACTCCATCTTCTCCTTCAACGAGGTCTGTCTCGTACCAGATGACCCCATTGAGATGCTTGTCTAACAGATAATAGTCGCCTTCGAGACGTTCATCTCTGTTTCTAACGTAGTCCTCACCAACGGTCTCTCCCGTCTCCTCGTCATAATAGATTCTCACCTGCATCGAGCCGAGGAGCGCTGCCACAACTTGTTCACGATCAATCTCGGACCGGTCGATATCGAGAGCGATGAAACACGGATTATCGGCCATTTCCCGTGTCCCGAGGAATTTACTCTTGAACTTACCCAGGATTTTACTCTCGGCGTTATTCGGAATGAACCTACCCCGGTTCGACAAGGCCAGTGGGGTCCATGCTTCAGGCCGGTAAATATCGATGAAGATATCGTCGACCACCAAGTCGACGTTTCCCTTCAGCTCATCCGTCTGCCAATCATGTAACGGGACCTCCGGCTCGAACGCCACTTTTTGGTTGTCCAAGTGGAGATAGAACATAATTTCGGAGAGAAAATCGTAGAACCCGGTGCTGGCTAGCAGATCATCACGCTTGTCCTGGGGTATCCGGTCCCAGTTGTTCTCAAGGAGATCAAGTTCCTTCCTTTCGTCCCGGAGTAGATACAGGAAGGGATGTGGGCTGCCCGTTTCTATCCTGGTTGCCACGAGATCATAAAAGTGGTCTGACAGCGACTCATATTCATTGAGCGTTTCCAAGAGTTCATCGTCAAAATCCCGGATGGTGTGCAATTCGATGAGGAACTCCCGAAGCGCCCCAAGGGCTCTTTCCTCATCGTATACGTCCGGATCATCCAGATTTAGTCGGTCACGGTCGAGAGCGTGTACGAATTGTTCGCTAGAAAAATGTTCAACCAAGAATTCGTAAATGTCCTCGACGGTGGAAAGATGCGTGTCCTCGTGCTCAAATAATTCACCGAGCGCCTTTCGCAGCAGTTCGAGGTAGAACACTGATTTCTCTTCGTCATATTCTTCGAGGATGAGCTGTACGAGTTCGGCCGGTCTGGATCTGCCTGCATGAATAAACGAAAACTGTCCTTTGAGCGGGTGTTCGTAGTCGTCGAGCCGACTGAAGAGTTCTGGGAGATACTCGGGATTTTCCCGGGAGACATCCTCCGCCAACCGATTTGAAGTCAGTGCATCTCGGTTGTCGAGCCAAATGGTGAACTCTGCCAAGGTTTCGGTTGCATTGGCGAAGTTGGATTGAAGGAACTGGTTTACGTGCGCTAAGTCTACGTCTTGGCCGTTTTCAATTCCGTGTTTGAGAATCTGGATGTACTCCTCAAGATGTTCATTCTCGATTTTGCTCGCAAAGCGTCGGCTGATCTGGGGAATCGTTTCTGGGTTACGCTCCGCAATGTCCACCGTCATATCCCAAAGTTGGTTGTTTTCCTCGAAGAGGACGACATTTGCCCTGATCAGTTCCTGTAACGTCGCGGATTCCGAATCTAATGCCAATCCACGAAATGCTGAAATATACTCCTCAGGTAGTTCCTGCTCCTGATACTGCTCAAGTGTTGCTTGGAGTCCAGCCCGCACCTTTGTACCTTCATCCGCATGGAGGAGATCAAGAGTGGTTTCGCGCATTTGATCCTCTGGTAATTGAGCCAGTACTACTCCGGCCATCCACGTTAACCACTCATCGTCCGTTTCAATGAGGTGCTCGTAGATGTCCCACATCAAATCTTCATGCCCTTCCACTCGACTTCTGAATGCGTCGTAGAATTCTTGCCAAGCAAGGTCGCCATCGATATGAGGTGCTAGTCGTTGGAAATCGTCAACGAGTCTCGGAGGGTTCTTGAGGTTATCTAGGGAGAGTTCTATTACTAGCCAACGGTAATGGAAAGGTTGTTCGTCGAAGATCCAGTAGAACAGTTTGTCTTTCTGGCTTCTAGTTAGCTCTTGGCGATTGGCTTCCCACCACTCCCGTTGCTCTTCGTCTTCGAGTTCTAGATCGCGGAGTTCCCCGAAGTCGATGCTCATCCTATACTACTCTGCTTGTGGAACTGGATTATAAATGGACGTTCGTACGTTCGGACTATAGAGCTACTCGTTGTAGAACCTAATCTCCTCAGTCAATTTACAAACTTTCGGCCACTCACCATGAGTCTGTAGGGTTTGTTTCTGCGCCGGCGATGAGTGCCGGCGCACACGCGTCGGCGGTGATCGATGTCGACACGAAGTCAACTCCGATTCATCCAACGGAGCGAGACCACAGACGAACAGTCCGAAACCGACCGCATCGCACAAATCTACCGCCACTCGGACGGGTATCCCGATAGCGTCCTCCATGACCTGGACCAGCTGAAGCAGTTGCTGGACGAGACACGAACAGAGCGCGGGACTGCATACGCTGCTGCCCAGTTCTTGTTCCTCCACACGCTCACGTCGATGACCCTCTACGTGGACGAAGGGCGTGACCGGAGAATCCACGCTGACCAACCCTCGGATCTCCTCGAGCCGGACAATATGGAGCACCTCGACCAGCCGATGTTCCTGCTCGGACACGGCGTTGAGAACCCAGCCGACGGCATTCACGGCGACGAGGAGTACCTCTACGTCGTCGAGCTCCCGACCCGGAACCCGTTCGAGGAGCCCGCCGAGTGGACCGTCAAGGTGAGTGGTCACTCCGCCTTCCCGCGCTGGGATGGTCCGACCGAGGAAGCCTTCGAGCGGGCCAGCTGGCAGTTCCACGGCCCGCTTGGGCACGCGCTCGAAGAGGTGGTCGCTGAGCCGGCGTGAACGCTTAGCCCGCTCAGATGATGCCGCCGATGACGAGTAGTCCGACGACGACCAGCAGCGTCGCGACAACGCTTCCCCCGGCCAGCCACTTGTTTTCCATCGCCTTCTCGTGAAGCGGCATCGCGGCGTACTCCTCGCGGAACGCTTCGAGATTCTCCTCGTCGTAGAAGTACTTCGTCTTCAGCGCGAACCGTTCCGTCACCGCACAGCCCGTACAGATCGGCTCGCCTTCCAGCCGCTCCGTTTTGATGTGGCTGGAGCAGGCGATGGCCCCGCAGTTCGGACAGTAGGTGTACGTCTCGTCGCCGCCGCTCGTGTCACAATGGACGCAGCGGTGGATGCCGTCCTCGGTGGTCACTCGTGACGGGCCTGCCGCGTAGTACTCGTAGGGGTAGGTGTACTCCTGGATCTCGGTCGTCTGTCGAACCTCGGGGAGGTAGACTGGCTCGATCGACTGGACGGAGATATCCGAGCGATTCGGCTCGCAGGTCTTGTTGTATGTGACGTTGTTATCGCCAGTGTAGGTCACCGTCGTCGTGTGATGATCTTGAAGCCGGTCGACGGCCCACTCCTTGTACTCGGTTTGGGTCTGTCCGAACCGCCGTGCTTCGGCCTCGTCGAACACCTCGCGGAAGCGGTCGGTGTCCAAGTCGACAGTCGCGTGGAGGTTCTCCGTGACCAACGTCGCGACGTCGTCGGCAGCGACCTGCGGCTGCCCGCGTTCGGCATGGACAACGAACCTTGTCCGCTCGTTGATTCGGTGGATAACGCCGACTGACGTTTCGAAGACCGCGTTCGTGTCGGCAGTGACAGCCACCACCGGTCGAAAGGTCGCTTCTGAGCGGGGGGTCGGCAGGTCGGCCGCCTCGATATTCTCGATGTCGCGGAACGCCTCCTCAACGGGCGCATCGACGTCGGCCGCGGGGTCGTACGGCCGAAGCGTTTCGTCACAGAGGATTTCGATCCGGCCGTTGTAGAGGTCGAGACCGATATCGTCGGCAATCTCCCGCAGATCTTCGCCGTCGAGCAGCTCGATAGGATGTGGGTCGTCGTTCTGCTGGAGGCGGGTCGCGTACTCCTGGGCAGGGTTGGTAAATCGGCCGGTGGTAGCGACCATACCCCGTTTCGGGCCGTCGAATTCGAATGTGGCAATCGCCGAATGGAGCTTCTGGACAACCGGTCGCCCGACGGTGTCCGTGTGCTTGCACTCGACGATGATCGCGCGCCGAGTGCCGTCGACGACCTCCTCCATGATGACGTCGCGTCCCTCGTCGGCAGTCCGTTCTGCCTGGCGGACGTTCTCGTAGCCGAGGTTGCGGAACACGTCTTCCATCACGTCCTCAAACTCGAACCCGGAGAGGTCGTCCAGTACAGCCATTCCGATATATCTGGATAGTACGTTGCAACTGCCAAATACGTTGCCGAACGCTACGCCATCCTGTTTGTTGAACCCCTGAGAGGGGTGCGGGGGTCACCGAACCGCCCGCGAGCAACGAATGAACGGGAATGTACCTGTAGCAAGTTCGGAATCGGTTCCAGTCGCATCGCCTGTACAGTCTCACCGAGACACAGTCGAGTACGTCGGCTTCCGCGTCGATGGCCAAGCCGTCGTCCTGAACCTCTCGGAGCATCGGCGACTCCCCCTCGAGCGCAGTCTGGACCTCGTCAACCACAGTCCAAGCGGGTTCGAGTGGGGGTACAGTGGTAGCGGGCCCGCCCAGCTCGCGTGCGCGCTCCTCCTCGACTACTACGACGATGAGCAGTTCGCCCGTGAGCACTACATCGCGTTCCGGAATCAGGTGGTCTCACAACTGGAGTGCGACGGTGAAGCGGCGTGCTGGCACCTCACCGGCGAGGAGATCGACACCGCGATGGCGACCCTTACCGACGACGTCGTCGCGCTCGCGGATGGCGGACGGCCGTCACCGTCGCTCCCCGAGAACTGGCGAACCGTCTCTCGCCCGGACCGGCGGGTCTTCCAGCGCGCTGATCGCGACCACTACATCGTACTCGGGGATGGAAGCGACGAGTGGCTGGTCGTGCTCTGCAGCCAGGGCGACCGTGCATATCCTGCCCCGCTCGCACATCGGACGGTTGCCGAGGATGCTGACCTAGAACAGGTGATTCAGGAGCTCACCGAAGAGAGCAACGACCTCATCGAACCCCCGGAGGAGGAGCACTGATGGAGACGCTTCGACTGGCGCGAGCCACCCACCAGCTCCTCGAACGTGGTGTTGAGGCGCTCGAGAAAATCGGGCGCGAACTGGAGCGATACAACGACCGACAGGAGCGCACCGACGACACCGACTCGTGACCGAAACTCACTCTCTAGACCAAATACGGAGTACCGGCTTCCAGTATACGCCTACCCCCGAGGGGTGCTCGTGTCCCATCCATCGGGAGGGGCAGCCGATCACGGCGCCGCTCGGTTTGCGGTTCGCAGAGCGCGTCCATATCGAATCGATCCCGCGCCACGTCGCTGGCGCGATCTACGAAGCACATCACTCCTATATGGACGATGTCCCCCGGACGAATCTCGTCCATCACGGACTCTGTTATCAGAACCAGCTACTAGGAGCGATTACGTGGCGCTATCCGCTGATTCGCTCGCTGGAGTACGACGGGACGCGATTCGAGGGCGACGAGATCGTCGAGGCAGCACGGATTTGCATCGGCGTCGATTTCCCCAATCTCGCCTCTGCCGCCCTCGCCCGGTCGATGGAACAGTTCGTGCGTCGGCACGGCAGGCGACGAGGCGTTCGGCTCCTGCTGACGTTCGTGCGAGCCGACTTCGACGGCTCGATGATCAAAGCGCTCAGAGACAAGGGCTGGCACTGTGCCGGTAAAACGGACCCCGGCCAAGCGGGAAATCGCCCCGATAAGCAGATCCGAGAACAGCCAAAGTGGCGGTTTCTCTGCGAAGTTCCAGCTGAGTCCGACCGGGAACAGGCCTCACTCGGGAGGTGGTCCCCGTGACCACGAATGCCAGTCTCGATGAATTCGTAGCGGAGCCAGATTCGGACAGCCAGACAGATGACGGCCCATCGGTCGTCGACCAGCTGTTGAAGCCGGTATCGCCGTCGCTCGGACTGCAGCTCGTCCCCGGCAGGGGTGACCCAATATACCTCCAAAACAGGGGGACTGAACGCTACCTGTTCCGAGATGGCCACGAGCGATGGTTCATCCTCCAGCCCTCAGCCAAGAAATCGGTCGACGACTTCGTTCGCTGGGTGTATCTCCCCGAGGACAAGCCTGCAGAGGTCGCCCGAACAGCGATGGGCCAACGGACGGTTCTCGGCTACAGGTACGTTACGCGGAACGAGGCCCCCGACCCGGTGGCGACGACGGTGACAGCGATGTTCGTCAGCGAGCCCTGGCCCGATGCCACCTACGAGTGTGGATCCTGTAGTAGAGAGTTCGACTCACCGCAAAGCCACGCTCGGCATTGCTGGGAAGCACACCCCTGGGTTCCAATACCCGAACAGGTCCGTCGTCAGCGGAGTACTGACCCCTAAAAGTCGAACACTTGAAATATTACGCCGGGTTCTTTGCCGTACACATATAGTGAAAGAGACGAGAGATGGTAATATGGCGACAAGGATGGCCACCCGTCTCGAGGACTTTTTCGAGCAACGAACAGATGGGCACCTTCGTAGTATCGTGAAATACGAGGAGAATTCCTACGAGATCGTCTATCTCAGGGATGATGTCGCTGAGCAATATACTACCGAGGAGATTGAATCCGCGATCGACGATTCTCGGATGGAATCATTAACTGCTCCAATCTATGAAGACACCTATTCGAGAGACCACGGAAATCTCACCTGCTTGGTGCAGTGCTTCGAGAACGTTATTGAGATGAACTTTGTCCTTGAGGACGGTGTTGGGGCCGCCGTCGCTCTTGATGCTAAAGCAATGGCTGATGCCCACGGACTGGTAGCTGAGGCAAGGCGAATCGTCCTCGAAGAACGAGAGTAGTCGCTGACAACAGGCCATCCAGCTGCCTTTTGTGAAGTTCGCCGCGCCTTTTAGTGAAAAATCGATTAACTACCTTTTCGCGGGGCCGAGACGATGCAATCGCAAATTGGTGGGCGTTGCTGCTTCAGGCGACCGAAACGACAGATCAAGAACCCATATATTCAGCTTCCGAGCCGTAGACCTCTACAAAGGACTGAATCACGCGGTGTAGGACGATTCTATCCGGAGACTTCCCTTATGTTTATGAGATTCGCATTAGGTGATTGTTATAGATTCACGAATGGACGCTGAAGATCAATTTCTCCAAAATGTGTTTGCGGGCGAGAAGCAGTTCGTCATACCGGTTTTTCAACGGAACTATTCATGGGGACAAGAGGAATTAGAAGCCCTCTGGTCTGATATCCAGAATCTCTTAGAAGCCGACTCAATCTCGGAAGAACACTTCATTGGAACCTTCGTCGTTATGCCCGGCAACCACCGACCCGGGACAGTTCCCGAATATCTCGTGATTGACGGACAGCAGCGCCTCATTTCACTCACGCTGTTTTTGAGCGCCATTCGTGACTACGCAGCCGAAATCGGGGGCGAGAAGTACACGAACTTCGCTGAGGAGATCAACAAGAAGTATCTTATTGACGAGTTCAAAGACGGGGTTGAGAAATTCAAGGTCGTCTCCCGCGCTGAGGATCGAGACGCCCTCTTCGCAATCGTTGAGCAGGAATCGGTGGATGGGGATTTGGCGGATACTTCGATCTATAGCAGCTACGAGTTCCTCTATGAACGGATTGACGACCTCAACGGCGACGACGAACTACAAACCTTAGATCGGCTCAAACAAATCATTATCCAGCAGCTTCCACTGGTGATGATTACGACGTCTGAAGATGAGAATCCCTATGCGATTTTTGAGACGTTGAACGAGCGTGGACTCCAGCTTGAGGAATCGGATCTTATCCGGAATCACGTCTTTATGCAGCTATCTCTGACCGAACAGGACCAGTTCAACGACGATCACTGGATGCCATTCGAGCAAAAATTCGAAGAAACAGACCGTCATGGCGGGGTCGATCTCACTGAGTTCTATCGGGATTACATGATGCGAAACGGTGAATACGTTCAGAAGAATGAGATCTACCATCAGTTCAAGCAACGAACCGCAGACCTGACTCCCCACGAATTGGTTGACAAATTATCGTACTATGCCGATCTGTACCTCTGGATCCATCGGCCTGGAACAGCCCCCCGTGAGGAGCTGACGGATGCGCTAGAACGCATCCAGTATCTGGAAATCGGGACTGCCCACCAATTGATCCTGAATTTGCTTGACCGGTGGAACTCCGATGAGCTCAGCCTCGATGAGCTCCTCGACATCCTTCACGGACTAGAGAGCTTCGTGCTCCGTCGATTCATCTGCGGTCGTAGTACCCGGGGGTACTATCGGACGTTCCCAATTGCGGCCCGCTCAATCGAAGATGGCAACGAGATAGAATCGCTGTTCGCCTATCTGGAGAGCCAAGGGTGGCCTGATGACGCAGAACTCTTCGATAATATCAATCGATTCGATATGTACAACCGGGATAAGAAGAAAACGTGGCTTATTCTCTGGACGCTCGAAGAGCAGTTCGGCCACCAAGAGCCAGTACAGTACGATGAATTAACGATAGAGCATGTGATGCCCCAGACCATCGATGACAACGAGTGGGGTGACGAATGGAAGGATATGCTCGGCGAAGAGTGGGAGCGTATTCATGACCAGTGGTTACACGCACTGGGTAACTTGACTCTCAGCGGATACAACCCCGAGCTCTCGAATCGGCCGTTCGCGGAGAAGCGAGAACTGCTTATGGAAAGCCACGTCGAACTAAACAGCTATTTCGAAGATTTGGAACGCTGGACTGAAGACAAAATCAGGGAACGTAATCAAGACCTCGCCGAGCGCGTCGCCTCAATCTGGACAATTCCAGATATCGACGATACGTAGCGTCTGTTTTGCGCCTGCGATGGGTGCAGGCGCGGTTCGGAACGCATTGCGCCTGTGGGATGGAATCCATGAAAGACCCAGAGACAGCTACGGTCTTCGTAGGCCTCGATGGGCGAACCGACACCGAACTACCCGACTGGTACGCCGAGCAACACGCTGGTCCCGAACCGATCAGCTTCAGTGCGGCGATTCGAGAGCTGCCCCAGGCAGTCGACACAGCAGTCGCGTATCGCAATCCACACACCGGCGAGTGGGTCGAGACGGAGCGGTTCAACGCGCTCGTCGAGCCGAGTCGCGCTCGGGAGCAGGCCCGAGATGGAGACGCGGAGACGGATCCGCTGTTCCACGTTCCCACAGACTCGTACGCGATCATCAACCCGGTCGACGTCTACGGGCCGCTAGAGGAGGTCCTCCGTGAGGAGACCATCGACGAGACGCCGTTGGGCGAGGTGATGTTCGGCGAGATTCGGCGCTACCGGGGCGGCGGCGAGGTCCATATGGACATCATGTTCGACGGCCTCGAGGTGCGCCTCCCCGGCCGGTCGGACCCGATCACGATGGGCGTCACGTCGGGCTACGACTTCTTCGGCGAGCACGCCGTCTACGTGGAAGGGTTCGCTCAGGATGGCTACTGCTCGAACACGATGCGCTCGCTCACCGACAAGGAGGTCATCAAACACGTCGGCGACGTCCGGAACTTCCGGACCTGGTGGGAGGAACTCCTCGCACAGATCGAACTCGTCGCCGACGACCTCTTCGAGTTCATCCGGGACGCCCAGGACATCGAACTCGACTTCTCCGAACTCCCGTTCACCGTCACGGAGTTCTACACCCTGCTGGGGTTCCCGGACTACCTGGCCGAGCGTGCCGCCGGCGATGCAGAAGCCAATGCGGCGTCCCCCTTCGAGATCGATATGTGGACGCTGCATTCCGGCGCGACGTACGCCCTCACCCACTTCTTCCAGGGGAAAGAGGGGGCATCCCTCGATCAGTACGTCCGCATCGCCAACGACATCCTGTTCAATCCGGAAGGCACGATCGAGCGCGTCGAGCAGGCCTACCAGCAGCAGCTAGAGGCGGACGGTGACGACGGGTCACAGGCGTCGCTGGCCGGCGAACGAGCGCTGGCGAGCATCGAGCGCGTCAGCGACGACCTGCAGGAGAAAGTCGAGCAGTTCGAAGAACGCGAGGACGCGCTACGTGAGCGGTTCCAAGAGGCGATGGGCTAAGAGCAGTCGGAGAGAAGATTCGCTAGGCGTGCTTCCGTTCTAGCGGCTGGAATCCACTGCTGACAGTATTAAGTGAGTAGGGGCGCACCCAGAGACCATGTCTATTGAGCATAATCCGACTCTCGACGCGCGAGAGCCACAGCAGGGGGATATAGAGACCTTTGAAGAGTTGGAGCCTGGTGACTCGGTCAAATTCTTTGAATGGCCCGTCGAGCCATTGACCGTCATCGGCTGGGAAGAAGACGATAATGTCGGGAAGCGGGTGAGAGTAGAAGCAGAAGGCGGCGAGTCGTTTCTCTACCAGGTAGACGGCCACCTCTGGCATTACGTCCCTGAGGACGAGTTCGCCGGCGAGAATAACCCGTACCCTGTTCAGAATCTCGTTTTGCTAGGATCTCCAGACGCCTAGCTAGGCTCAAGTGGAGTCCCATCGAGTAACGTTCTCTTGACGTGAATTCCCGTATCTCAGCTGTTTTCTGTTGCCCACTCGAGTAGCGGTTCCAATCGCGTTCGAACCTCGTCCCCGTCATCAGTCAACGCGTATTCGACACGCGGGGGGATTTCGTTGTACTGTGTCCGTGAGACGAGCCCTGCCTCCTCGAATTCGTCGAGACGTTTCGAGATCGTGGACGTGCTCGCCGTCGGGAGGTGCTCCTCGATCTCCGCAAACCGCAGTGAATCGTGTGCGCCGATAATGCTGACGAGTTGCATCGCGTATTTCCGGCTCAACGTATCGATAACTCCTGTGAGCGGACAGTAACACGTCCCGTCGACATCACAGACGGGCGCTGATGAGGTGGTATCTGCCATAGCTTTGCGGCCTCCAACTTACTCCATAGCTTTAGACTCCGAAGTATAAGAGCTTCCCGTCGTAAAGTCGCAGTACACGTGACGAGCGACTCTCAATACGATCTCGTGATCCTCGGCGGCGGCGCCGCAGCCTTCGCCGCGATCACTGAAGCGAGCCGGCGGGACCTCTCGACGGCGATGGTGAACACAGGCTTGCCAATCGGCGGGACCTGCGTGAACGTCGGCTGTGTCCCGAGCAAGCATCTTCTCGCCGTCGCTGAGAGCGGTGCCACAGCGACGGAGAATCCCTTCGACGCCGTTCGATACCCCGAGGAACCGACTGTCGACTGGGCCGACGCACTCGATGGCACCGACCAACTCGTCGAACGGTTCCGGCAGGAGAACTACATCGACGTCGCCGAGCACTTCGAGACCGACATCTACGAGGGGTACGGCCAGCTGGTGGACGACACGACTATTGATGTCGTCGACGGCGCCGACGAGGGCGCGCGCATTACTGGGAAGAGGGCGCTCGTCGCGACTGGAAGTTCACCGTGGGCACCGCCCATTGACGGCCTAGACGACATCGACTACTACACCAGCGAGACCATCCTCGAAGAGCGCGACCTCCCCGAAAGTATCGTGATGCTCGGTGGCGGGTACATCGCGCTCGAATGGGGCCAGATTCTCCACCGCGTGGGTGTCGACGTGACCCTCCTTCAGCGCTCCGAGCGCGTGCTGTCGGGGATGGAAGGGCAACTTGGTCGCGAGATGCAGCGCGCGTTCGAGGAGGAAGGAATTAACGTAATCACCGGCAACAACTTCCAACGCATCCGTACGCCAGCAACCGACGGCGGTACCGAAACGATCCAGTCAGGAGTGGTCATCGAAACAACCGTCGACGGCCCCGAACGGACAGTCACCGGCGACGCCCTGTTCGTCGCGACCGGCGTTCAGCCGAACAGCGAGGGCATTGGCCTCGATACGGCAGGTGTCAAAACGAATCCCGACAGAACCATTCGCGTCGACGAGCACTTCCAAACGACGAACCCCGACATCTACGCTGCGGGCGACGTGATCGGCGAACCCGAACTGGAGACGGTCGCCGCCAAGGAGGGCAACCACGCCGTCAAGAACGCCTTCGGCGACGAGGACCTCAGCATCGACTACGATGCGGTCCCCGCAGTCGTCTTCACCAGTCCCGAGGTCGCAGCCGTTGGCACGACCGAACTCGAATACATGGACGAGCACGGCACCTGTTCGTGTCGGACCGTCCAGATGGAGGACGTCCCGCGGGCGAAGGCGGTCAAGAACACTGATGGACTCGTCCAGGTCGTCAAGCACCACGAGACCAACGAGATCGTCGGCGTCCACATGGTCGGCCCCCGTGCCGCCGACATGATTATGGAAGCGACGCTCGCCGTGAAGTTCGGCCTCACCGTCGACGATATTATTGACACCACCCACCCGTTCCCGACATTCAGCGAAGCGTTCAAACACGCTTGCCAGGCGTTCCGGCGGGACACATCCACAATGAGCTGCTGCGTTGAGTAATCCCCACCAACATTATCCGAATTATGACCGTATCCAAGAATACAGTGATTCTCGTTCAATGTACTACCCGAGAAGCAACGGCGGACCACAATACAATCCAGATCGGGAGCCAGAGCGATGAGTAACGGATACGACTACGATCTGCTCGTGCTCGGGGGTGGGATGGCCGGCCTCCCCGTCGCGATGAAGTGTGCCTATTCGGGCATGGAGACGGCCCTTGTCGAGGAGGATCTCCTCGGCGGAACGTGTCTCAATCGCGGGTGTATCCCAACAAAGACCATGCTCCGGAGCGCGGAGGTCGCGAATCTCGCCCGCCGCAGCGAGGAGTTCGGCATCGACATCGACAGCGCAATCGAGGCCGACATGGAAGCGGTTCTCGATCGCAAAGACGACATCGTCGAGAGCATCCGTGAGGGCGCCTACGAAAATGTCGAGGAAAACGAGAACATCGATTTCATCGAAGGCCACGGCGTCTTCACGTCACAACACGAAGTCCAGGTCGACGACCAGACACTCTCGGCCGACCGGGTCATTATCAATACGGGGGCACGCCCGGCGAAGCCGCCGATCGACGGTCTCGACGCCGTCGATGTCCATGACAGTACAGATTTGCTCGAGCTTGACGCAGTTCCCGATTCGCTTGCCGTCATCGGCGGGGGGTACGTCGGCTGCGAGTATGCCCAGATGTACAGCCGGTTCGGCGCTGACGTCACCGTCTTCCAGCGCGGTGACCGCCTCCTCCCGGACGAGGATCCCGAGGTGAGCGAGGTTATCGAGAGCGCCTTCGAAGACGAAGGAATCACCGTCCAGACAGACGCGCCCGTGACGGCACTGTCGGAGACTGATTCCGGCATCCGAGTCGATGCCGATGGTGCCGGCGCCGTCACCGTCTCAGACGTCGCGCTCGCCACCGGGCGGACGCCGAATACGGACGGTCTCCGCCTCGAAGATGTCGACGTGTCGCTCGATGAGCGAGGATTCGTCGAGACCGACGACAGCTTCGAAACGACTGCCGACGGTATCTACGCCATCGGCGACGTGAGCGGGCCACCGATGTTCACCCACTCCGCGCGCGACGACGCCGACCTCCTGTATCGACACCTCGCGAAAGACGAAACGATCAGCACCGAGAACCGAACCGTCCCGTGGGCGGTGTTCACCGACCCGCAGGTCGGCCACGTCGGACTGACCGAACAGGAAGCACGAGACGAAGGGTACGAGGTGGGCATCGGCCGCCAGGACTTCGCCGACCAGGGCAAGCCGAAGGCACTCGGTGAGACCGAGGGATTCGTCAAACTGGTCACCGACGCCGACACCGACGAACTCCTTGGTGCGCACGTCGTCGGCGAACAAGGGGCTGAAATCGTCCACGAACTCATCCTCGCCATCGAACTCGGCGCGACCGCCGACCAGATCGCCGACACGATGCACATCCACCCCACGCTCCCCGAGAGCATCAACTCAGCCGCCGGAGGCGTTCACCAACCCTCGTAACGCGTCTTGAAGCGAGTTATTACGTCACAGAGCAGGCGATATTTCACCGCGAAATCGATCACTCAGCTGCCGATAAGAGTTCGTCGAGCTCCCCAGTTTCGCCGAGGTCGATGAGCGCGCGATTGAGCAGTTCTCGAACGACGAACTCCTCGTAGTGCTGGGTTTCGCAGTATTCACACGGCTTCATCTCCTTGGCTACGGCCTCGATCTCGTCGCCGTGTTGCTCGGCGAGGGTCTGGATCACCGCAGCTAGCTCTTCACGAGTCGTGTCCTGCGCCGGAGCAAGTTGCTCTCCGCTGCTTTCTGGAAGGTCGTACGAGAAGACCCGTGTGTTCGACTTGTAGTACTTCCGTGTCCCACCACCAGCTTCCTCGAGCCGCGCGATTTCGACCATCCCGGCGTCCTTCAGGACGTTCACGTGGTGACGGACCGTTGTTTCCGCCTTCTCCTCGCCGCGACGATGCAGTTCGTCGTGAATCTCCTCGATCGTCATCTCCTCGGTCGCGAGCATATCGAGGATCTTCGCCCGGACATCGTTCTCCAGCGCCTTCGCTTTCTCCGGGTCGGTGGTTACGACTTCCCGGATCGGCACGTCAGATTCGAGGAGCGCCATTCTTGTGAGGAGGTAGACGGACAACGACAGTAAGAGTAACGCCACTCACCCGACAGTGGTAGTATAACATCGAGACCGCTATAACTATCGTCGTAATGGTTATCCGCGTCGCACGGTAACCACCATCCACGATGGGAACGACACACGAACAATTCAACGTCGGGGGAATGTCCTGCTCGTTCTGTGCCGAGAGCATCAAGAAGGCCTACAGCCGAACCGATGGTGTCGAGGACGTCGACGTGAGTCTCGCCCACGAGGAAGTTCTCGTCGAATACGACAACGACCTGCTGAGTGAGGTCGAAGTGAAGGACACGCTCCGGGACCTCGGGTACACCATCCGCGACCCGGACAAAGCGAAGCGGTATGAGCAACAGCAGGCCGAACTCGCCGACGGCAAGCGCCGCCTCCTCCTCGCAGGTGGCGCATCTATCGTGGTCGCTGCCCTGATGGGGTGGATGATTCTCGTGATGGGGCGCTTCGAGTCAGCATCTCTCGCGATGGATATAGTGAGCTTGGGACTGGCGCTCGGGACGATGTTCGGGCCCGGCCGCTACATCAAAGAGAAAGCCTTCCAGAGCGTACGCCGGGGTATTTTCAACCAGCACGTCCTCCTGGAAGCGGGCGCGTTCGCCGGGCTCCTCGGCGGGTTACTCGGCCTGTTCGTCTTCCCGAGCTTCCCGACCGTCCACTTCTTTGCCGTCTCCGTGTTTATCACCACCTACCACATCCTCTCGGAGTACACCAGCCTCATCGTCCGCACGCGCGCCTCCCAGGCCGTCCAGAACCTGCTCGACCTCCAGCCCGACACGGCACGCCGCGTCAGTGATGACGGTGACGTCGAGGAAGTCTCCCTCGACGACCTCGACGTCGGCGACTACGTCCGGGTCAAGCCTGGCGAGAACATCCCTGTCGATGGGACGGTCGTCGAGGGAGAGTCCACCGTCGACGAGTCAGTCGCCACCGGCGAGTCCATCCCCGAGGAGAAAACGGGCGGCGACACGGTGATCGGTGGCAGCGTCAACGAAACCGGGACCCTGCTCATTGAGGTAACTGCAACCGGCGAGGACGCGTTCCTGAATCAGGTGGCCCGCGAGATCGAAGAGGCGCGGGCGATGAAGCCCGGCATCATCCAGCTCGCCGACCGCGTCCTCAAGTACTTCGTCCCAGGTGTCTTGACGATTGCCGCGCTCTCGTTCCTCTTCTGGGTGGTCGCACCGCTCGCGTGGGGGGCAGACCCCAATGTCCAGCGCGGGGCGTTCGCAGCGCTGGCCGTCCTCGTCCTTGGTTATCCATGCGCGCTCGGGATGGCGACACCGCTGGCCCTGATCCGGGGCGGCGGGAAGGCCGCGAACCGCGGCATCCTGATGCGGTCGGGCGACGCCTTCCAGATCTTCCCCGATGTCGACCATATCGTGTTGGACAAGACCGGCACCATCACCGTCGGCGAACCCGCCGTCAGTGAGGTCGTCGCGTTCGGTGCCGACGAGGTGGATGTACTCACGACTGCGGCCAGTGCAGAGGCGTTCTCCGAGCATCCTCTCGCAGATGCGATCCTCGAGTTCGCCGACGAGCAAGATGTCGAGTACGCTGACCCCGATGATTTCGACTCCGTGACCGGCAAGGGCGTCCGGGCAACCGTGGCCAGCGACGACGTGCTGGTCGGGAAACCGGGATGGCTTAGCGAAGAGGGGATCGACCTGTCGAAGGGGGGCGACGACATCGAGCGACTCCAGGGCCGCGGGCTCACCGTCTCCGGGGTCGTCCATGATGGTGACCTGATCGGCCTGATCGGCATCGGCGACGAAATCAAAGCAGACGCCGCCGAGACCATCCGGCGGATTCACGACGCCGGCATCACGCCCGTGATGATCACCGGGGACAACGAGCGCACCGCGAACGCGGTCGCCGACGAGGTCGGCATCGACCGCGTTATGGCAGACGTGCTGCCCGACGAGAAACGCGAAGAGATTGGTCGCCTGCAGGACGAGGGTCACCGCGTAGCGATGGTCGGCGACGGCATCAACGACGCTCCCGCACTCACGCAGGCCGATATCGGGATCGCCATCGGCGCCGGGACCGACATCGCCATCGAATCGGCGGATATCGTCCTGATGGGCGACCGGCTTGGTGGCGTGATGGACGCCTACGAGATCGGGAACGAGAGCTACCGGAAGACCCGTCAGAACCTCGCGACGGCCTTCGCGTTCAACGGGGCCGGTGTCGCCGCCGCGACCACGGGGCTTGTTCATCCCGTGTTCGCGATGCTCGCGATGGTGTTGTCCGTCTCAGCCGTCCTCGCCAACAGCTTCGCTGGTCAACTCCTCTCCGGTGAGGGTGTCAACACCGAGTTCGCCCTAGAAGAACGCACCGACGGCGAGCGTGGAGACGGCCGAGTGACAGCCGATTAAGCCTTTACGTCGTAGCCAGCCTGTTCGATTGCCACGTTCACGTCGTCGTCTGAGACTCCATCCTCGAGGACCACGTCGACCGTGTCAGCTTCGTGGTCGGCCTCAACCCGATTCACACCATCGAGGTTTCGCAAGGCGGTTTCCACGTTCTGTTCGCACCCGTTGCACGACATCCCGATGACGGCGATCGTCTTTCGCTCCATACGGGCCTGTAGACACTCGCGGGGGATGACCATTACGGTAACCGTTGTATCGGTTTTATCTCTATTAGAGGTGGGGCGTCATCGTCCGGAGAGTTGTTTGTGGCAGCCCCAAAGGGGTGGAGGCTTTTTGAGATGGGAACCACTGACGACGAAGAGAGTAACGAATTCCCTCCAGAGAAGCGGCTGGAAGCGCCGAACACACGCCTAATCGAGGCGGGGATCGCGACGATTCCCGATATGGAGACGCTCCGGGAGTGTGTTGCCTACGAGAACGCCCACCAGAATCGGACGCAGATTCTGCGCCGGCTCAAGTGGAAGGCCGAAGAGCTGCGTGAGGGCGAAGAGTGATACTCAGGACGGGTTACTCAGCTGAGCTGAACTCATCGAACAGCGAGATAACCCGCTGTTCGATTTCGTCACGAATCTCATGTACCTGATCGAGCTCCTGTCCATCAGGATCCTCCAGCGCCCAATCACGAACATCGACGTCCGCACCGACATCGCCGACGTCGAGCGTCGAACAACCCATCGTGGCGACGTAGTCGCAGGAGCGCAGTTCGTCCAGCGTGATCTCACGGGGGATCCGGTCAGAGAGATCAAATCCCACTTCGTCCATCACATCAACGACTTCGTCGTGCACATGGTTGGCCGGGTGGGTGCCTCCAGTGAGGATTTCGACACGGTCCTCGAGGCCACGTCGTTCTCGTTCGCGTTCTGCGAAGGCCGTGGACATCTGTGAGCGGCCAGCGTTCTGGACGCACATAAAGGCGATACGAATCGGGTCGTCTGCTTCAGTGTTGGATGACATTTTTGTGGTTAATCATCAGTCGTCGGCTCAGGTGCGGATGAATCGAGGCCCCCAGTATCGAAGCCACCCCAGTCGAACTTCCGCTGGAAGTACAGCGCGACGTTGACCAGCGCGAGCAGGACGGGGACCTCGATTAGTGGGCCGACGACGGTCGCGAACGCGACGCCCGAGCCAACGCCGAACACCGCGACAGCAACAGCGATTGCGAGCTCGAAGTTGTTTGACGCTGCCGTGAATCCGATGGCCGTCGTCGTCGAGTAGTCCGCACCGACTCCCCGCCCCATCCCGAAGCTCACCAAGAACATCACGACAAAGTAGATCGTCAGCGGCACCGCGATCAGGAGAACGTCACCAGGCGAGGCGACGATGTTGCCGCCCTGCGTGGCGAACATCACGATTACCGTGAACAGGAGCGCAACGAGCGTCAGCGGGTCGATCTTCGGGACGAACTCGTCGTCGTACCACGCTTCGCTTTTGGCGCGAGTGCCGACATACCGGGTGAGGAACCCGCTGGCGAACGGAATCCCGAGGAAGATGACGATCGCCTCGAACACCTGCATCGGCGTGATGTCGAACGTCGTGATGCCGGCGACGAGTGACTCCATTCCCAGTAGCGGCGGGAGGAAGAGCGCAAAGAACCAGACGTAGACGCCGTAGGTGACGATTTGGAAGAGGCTGTTGAACGCAACCAGCCCCGTCACGTATTCGGTCGAGCCCTCCGCGAGTTCGTTCCAGACCAGGACCATGGCGATGCAGCGCGCCATCCCGATGAACACGAGTCCAAGGAAGTATTCGGGCCGCGCTGGCAGGCCGGGCACGAGCCCACTGAAAAAGACCACAGCGAGCCCAAACATCAGTGTCGGACCGATCAGCCAGTTCTGGATGAGACTGAGACCGAGCACCCGCCAGTTGCTGAAGACGGTCCGAAGTTGCGAGTAATCGGCCTTCGCCAGTGGCGGATACATCATCGCAATGAGGCCGATCTCGACGAGATGGAAGTTCTGAATCGGTTGGGTCACCGAGGGGGCGACGAAGCCGAGCCCGACGCCGATCGCCATCGCGCCGAAAATCCAGACGGTGAGGTACTTATCGAGAAAGTCCATCGACCGCGGGTCGCCACAGCTCTCACAGTCACAGTTGGGGCCGTGGTCGTGGGCATCGACGTTACTCATCGGTCACGCTCCCCTCGAGGACAGTGACGAGCGCGACAGCCCGGTTGGTAGCGCGGTACTTCTTCCACCGGCCGTCCTTCCGGCCGTCGACCAGGCCTGCATCGACGAGTTTCGAGAGCGCGTGGCTGAGCCCGCTCTCGGTCACGTCAACGACCGCATTCAACTCACAGACGCAGAGTTCCTCTTGTGCGGCAACGAGCACACGGACGAGCGTATACCGTGTCTCGTTGGAGAGTGCCGAGAGCACATCGAGCTCAGCCTCTACCTGCGCAGTCCCGAGTGCTGCTTCGAGGGTGCTGAGCTCGTCGAGTCGGCGCTCGACGTCCTCGCTGCGACACTCCTCAAGTTCGTCGTCGAGATAGCGTCGAAGTCGTTCCGTCCCTTGTGCCATCGTAATCGAATTGAATATACTCTCAAGTAAGACTTCCGATTAATGTCCCTTATGCGGCTCATTCCGAGCCATATTCCATCTCTGTGGATAGGATACTTGACTCATTTCTAAAGACACTCATAGCCAGTCAATCGGGTGAAACGATTAACCAACATCTGGTGTGTATAGCCATTTGTTGGTTAATAGCGCTTCCAGCCTGTTGTTGGTGCCCCTGAGAGGGCGCGGGGCTGCAACCTGTGGCCCTGCCGCCCCGATCATAGACACAGGCCATTATCGATAGGATGACGCATCACAGAGACCAGTACGGACATTCAAATAGCGAGCCGGGACCAAACTGAGTGACTACCGCATCAGAAATTATGGACAAGAAGCTGTACTCGGAGGAGGAGCTCCTCAATCGGCTCCAGAAGTTCGCTGAGGAACTCGATCGTCCCCCGTCGCAGAGTGAGATGGACGATTCGGGGCCTCATGCTTCGAAGACGTACGGGAATCGGTTCGGATCGTGGAATAACGCACTCGAGGCTGCCGGACTTCAAACCGGAACGAACGACCCAAACGGACGGCCACCGACCCCCCAAGAGGATCTTCTCGCAGATCTCAAATCGGTTGCCGACATCGTAGGGGGAGCTCCGTCAGAGCGCGAATACGGTACTCATGGAGAGTATTCGGTGAAGACATACTGCAAGCGATTTGGAGGGTGGAATGCAGCACTACGGGCGGCCGGTTTTGAACCGAACGTCGAAATGAACCTCTCCGAAGAGACACTCATTACTGCCTTACAGGGGTTCGCTGATAATCTAGGTCGACCGCCCACAACAGATGAAATGGACCGGAGTGGCCCCTACACCTCGAATTCGTACAAGCGAGCTTTTGGAACCTGGAATCGTGCTCTTCGACAGGCCGGGTTAGAAGTCCACTCCGTATGGGATGTGAGCGAGGAACATCTAATATCGGAACTCAACAGTCTCGCCGCAGAGCTAGGCCATGTCCCTCGGAAGGATGAGATGCGGAACCAAGGGAAATGGAGTGCAGCGGTCTATCAGGAGCGATTCGGTTCGTGGAATGAAGCTCTCCGAGCTGCCGGCTTCGAGCCGAATCAGCGGTGGCGAATCCCACGAGAGGAGTTATTAGCCGAACTACGGGCTGTCGCGGATGATCTGGGCCGCCCACCGACAACGACGGAAATGAACGAACACGGAAAGTTCACTATCAAACCGTATCAGCGTGAATTCGGAACGTGGCGAACGGCCCTTCAAGCGGCCGATCCGGACTATTTAGAAAACTACCGTCAGTCAGATACTGAGATAGTTCCGTTTGGCTCAAACTGGCCACAGATTCGTGAGGAGATCATCACCCGTGACAACGAGTCCTGTCTGCGCTGCGGTATGGGCCGCGAAGCTCACCGCGAGAGGTTCGGACGTGATCTCCCGGTTCACCACCGGATTCCTCGACGCCGGTTCTACAACGACCCAGATCAGTCGGTCGACGATGCAGATGTACCGAGTAACCTGCTGACTCTCTGTATCCCGTGCCATCGCCGCCTTGAACGGCTGCCAGTCCAACCAGTAGTTGACTAACAAGCGAAGTTCTACGCTCAGTTCGAATCAAATCGCCGTCCAGCAAAGCGTCTACCTCCCGCCGGCGTGACGTAGATGGAGTTCTATTTTCTTCCCGATCTTCCCGAGTCGACTGGTAAGCGGGGGTTTCTCAGTACTTAGGATATGAGAAGCCACGCAGCTCCAAATGCAAGCAGAGAGACGGTCAGATTGCCGAGCGCATTCATGAATGCATCTCTCTGTTCGCCCTGCTCCCAGAGGCTAACAGTCTGAAAGCTAAACGACGAGAATGTCGTGAACGCCCCACAGAATCCGACACTCACCAAGAGGAGGATGTCGGAATCACTTACCCCAAAAATGACTGAGCCCAGGATGAAGCTCCCGAGCGTGTTTACGACGAGGGTGGCCCACGGGAACGACGTGTTGTCAATCAGCTGCCCGACCACATAACGCAGGACTGCACCGACTGCCCCGCCAATACTGATGAGGAGAATCTCCATTAATCATCACCCGGTGTTGGAGGCTGAATTGCAGTAGTAGACGTTGTAGCCACGATTTTTCGACTGGCGAGTACGCCACCAAATCCGGATGCGTAACTGGCGATAATATAGGGGACTGCAAGTTCCGGTGTGGTCAACGCAATGTCGGCCACGAACGTGCTGTAGGTTGTAAATGAAGCGAAGAAGCCCGTTCCGAAGACATAGCGCAGCCGTTTCGTGAGGAAACCATCTGCTCGAGCATCGAAGAGGAGTATCCCGAGTCCGAAGCTCCCGATGGTGTTGACGAGGAGTGTGACCAAGAGTGCGTCACCCGCTGCTGCCCCGACAGCGTATCGAAGATTCGCACCGACGATTCCACCAAGTGCAATCAATACGATCGCTTCCCCGTGCCGAATGAGTTGTCTCCGTAGCATCTGACGAACCGGAAATAGGAGTCATCAGCCGTATCGGCGGTTGGGGAAGGCGGACTCCATCGCCCGTGTTTCACTTCTGTCTCCGGTGAACGGACAGATAAACGCACCGTTCTCCAGAATATTGAATGACCGCTGAGAACTGGGTGTCGGCGTAAATCACCGTTGGGAGTGGCCAATAGAGGGCGTCTGATTCGACTGTTTTTCGTGCCCCCAGAGAGGGCGAGGGCTCCTTCGAGAGCCCTCAGAGGTGACTTCCAGTGAGTCAACAACAGCGTCCTGACAACGTCTCGATCGACGACATCCCGGTCGATATCGACAACACGCAATCAGCAGAGGTCGATTCCGCCGACGCGCCCGACGAAATCGAGTCCATCACCCGTGGGCTCGCCGGTGAGCAGCCGCCGACGAATCCGTTGGTCGTGCTGAAATCGGCCCGGTGGTGGTACATTCACGGCAAGGGCGGCACGGATCCCGCCTTCCAGTGGGCCATCGAGTGGGCGCGTCACCTTGCGACCGACACGCCTAGCGACGTTGAGCGGTTCGACGAGTTCCTCGAGTACCTCGTTACGGTCGGCTTTGCTGACGAACGCCACGAGCTCCGCTGACCGACAGAGCGGTTTTTTGAACGCCCCTGAGGGGTGCGGCGCGGTCTGAACTGTTGCAGTCGCCGTGAACTCGATTCGGTGAACACAATGTCTACGACCAGAGACTCGTCGGTCTCCTTCGACCAGACCGACACGCGATCCGACGAGATGAACAGCACTATCGAACAGTGGATCGACGACCTCGTCGCCGGCGTCGACGACGCGCAGGCCAGCGAAGAGTTCCAGGAGTGGCTTGACGTCCAGAGTCGCTTTCACGACTACTCCTACCGGAACACGCTCCTCATCAAGCGGCAGTGTCCCGAGGCGAGCCGGGTTGCAGGCTACCGGACGTGGCAGGAGGAGTTCGACCGCCACGTCACGGAGGGTGAGTCGGCCATCTGGATCTGGGCACCGATCATTACCAAGCAGTGCCCGGAATGCGAGAACTCGCCGAGCTACCACGAGGATAGCGGCTGTGAGTACGACGAGACGCCGCCCGAGGAGTGGTCCGAGGGCCTGGTCGGGTTCAAGCCCGCGCCGGTGTTCGACATCTCCCAGACCGAGGGCGAGCCGCTTCCCGACCTGGACACGGAAGCGACCGGGGACGCCGGCGACCTCGTCGAGCAGTTGACTGACGCCGCTGACGACCTCGGCGTGACGGTGCGGATCGTTCCAGCCGAGGAGTGGACCCACGGCGAGGCGAAGGGCATCTGCGAGCAGCTGAGCCTCGTCGACGTTCAGCCGCTCGTCGAGGTGCGTGATCGGGAGAACGAGGCCGACCTCGCGCGGACGCTGATTCACGAGTACGCGCACGCTCTGCTCCACTTCGACGTCGACGACGACACCGAGCGGGCAAAACGCGAAGTCGAGGCCGAAGCCGTCGCGTACGTCGTTGGGCGGTACTGCGGGCTCGACACGAGCGGATCGGCGTTCTACCTCGCTGCGTGGGAGTCGGACGATTCCGAGGTCGTTCGCGAGCGGCTCGGACGGATCAGTTCCACAGCAGAAGAGCTCATCGACGTGCTCGAAAGCGAATCCTCGTCCCAACATAGTTAACCAACAGAGTGATGGATCCCTTCCGTTCTGTTGGCTAAGTTTTTCAGCGCCCGCCGAGGGGCGGAGGCGCATTCAGACCTCCGTCGAACGATGACTGAACCCTATCTCACGACGGTCCTCGAGGAAGCCGAGCACGTTGCCGAGCAGCACGACCAGGTCGCTCGTACGACAGACAACCAAGCCCACGAATACCTCCGATACGCCGTTCTCCGGGTGCTTGAAGGAGAGGCAGATCACCTCCCGGCGGACTGGACGCCGATCGACGGCGTAACCGTCGGCTACGGGAGCGACGATGCGATGTACGACAGCTGGAGCTCCAGCGAAGACTGGTGGGAGACCGTCCCGCCGCAGGAGGCGTGTACCCGCTTCCGGGTGTTCTTCCCGGACGACCACCAGACGGTTCCCCGCGACATCGTCGACGTGATGGCCGCGCTGGGTGCCTGGCGCGTCTGGACTGGGTGCGCAGCCGCGTGCGGCTCCTACGACCATCGCGAGCGCCGCGAAGTCCACTACCTGTGGCCGGAAGGCCATCCGGTGGAGGAAGTGCTCCACGAGCGGCTCAGTGGCCCTGCGGAAGCCGTCGCACCGGACGGAGGCCGAACGGGCGACGTTCGCGACCGACTGGTCGTCGACGAGAACGCAGAGTCACGGGATGATCTCGGGCCCCGCACGAAGCGTGCCGTCGCCGAAGCAATGGACGTCTCACTCCTCTCGAACGGTGGCCGCTACGAGGTACACTCCACCTCCGGGAGCCAGTACGAAGTCGACGTCATCGACGAGTCGTGTTCCTGTCCCGACCGGCAGCAGCGCTCACCCGAAGACGGCTGCAAGCGTCGCGTCGATCACGAGATCAAACGGGGCCGTGTTCCCCGACCAGATGGCCGACTCCCGACTGATGCGGACTGACCCTGATTAACCAACAGAACAGCCTTTTCACCACTGTCGTTGGTTAACGCAGGCAGTCGCGGTCTCGTCGTCGTCACGGAAGGTCTTCTGCCGCTTCAACAAGCTCCTTCTCGGTCTGCCAGGGATACAGCCGTCCCTCCCGGTCGAACAGCTCGAAGACGCCGTCCTGCATCCAGCCGAAGGGGTGCTCTTCGTCCTCGTACTCCCGCTTGAGAACATGGCTCTTCGAGAAGAACTCTGTCGTGCCGACGAGGAGGCCCTGCTCGACGAGGAAGTCACTCGGTTCCTTCTCGGCGACGCCGACGAGGTAGGTCACGATGTCGGCGATGAGGCAGAACTTCTGGATGCTGTTGTCCCACTCACCACGGATGTCGACCATCCGGAAGGCGTAGGCGTCTTGCCGGCGGTTGAGGCGGTCGACCACGAGGTTCAGCCGCCGAATCGGCTCCCGGTCGTAGTTGCCCAGCACGAAGTATGAGCGCTCGTTTTCGTAGACGGGAGTCAGTTCGCTCAGCGCGTGGAGAATCTCTTCGTTGTCCGCCAGCGAGATCTCCTCGTCGTCGAGTTGGTCCTTCGCACTGGTGAGGACTTCCTCGGGGACGGGCGGTTCCTCGTCGGACATATATGCTTCCTCTCAGTGCCGTACGATATGGTTTACGGAGTAAATCACCAGCTTAATCAGACGCGGTTTACGCCAGAGTGATTTACCCAAGGGTAAACTACTTGCCCCTAGGCCGTGTATCGTGTCGTATGAGTACCGACCTGGGGACTGCTGAGGGGATGGAATCCCGCGAACTCGTTCACTTCGTCACCCAACAGACGCGGTTCGCGCTGATCAACAACATCCTCCAGCACCCCGAGCAGCTCCCCTCGATGTACGAACTCGAGGAGCTCAACCCCAGCGTGAGCGAGGCCACCGTCTACAAGCACGTCCAGAAGCTCATCGACGCCGGTATCGTCAAGGAAGTCGCCCTGGACGATGACCAGCGCCGACAGGGCTACCCGTGGAAGTTCTACGGGCTCACCGAAAACGGCCGGGAGTTCCTCGACGACCACAATCTCCTCGCAGCAGAGGAGACGCTCCAACAAATCTACAAGACCATCTCAGACAAGCCCGAGAAGATGGTCAAATACGAGAACGCCCCACGTCCGGAAGACGCGTAACGCCCGAGCGTTCGGTCGAAATTAGCCACCAGTTTCGATTTTGTAGTCAGCCGCCAGCTCCTGAAACTCGTCTCTCTGTAAGTAATGAGCCAGTTCTCACCCCCAAGCTTGGCTTCACTGAATCGCGACCTTCCTTACTTGTGCAGCGGGTCACCGATTTCAGGGATAGAGTAGATGTCGTTATCGGGTATTAGAGACGGATGGCTCTGTTGAAACCCTCTTGCCGTCTTGTGGTTTGCTGAAAAGCCAGTTTCGTAGCGGATCCGTCTGATCCGGTCGGAAGAGGCAGCCTTCCCAATGTCAAATTTAAAGGATTTCAACAAAGCCAGACGGATAACTATCGTAGAGGTCGCTTACTCGTCTGTTGCGCCCGTTTCGTTCGATGTAGGCGATACGGGTAACTCGGATAGTACGGGCGATACGGGTTCTACAAGTAATGCGGTAGAAATCAGAGTGAACTATTTGAGTCAGTTATGTGGCGAGACAGAGTTCAACCAAAACCCAACATCACCGAGTGTCTATGGGGTCAGTCGGAACCGGGATTGGCGTCGAAGGTGGTGCAGGTGTGTTCGACGATGCGTTCGGGGAGGCCGGTCGCGCCACAGACGGTGCAGGTGGCGAGCGGCGGAGTGGCGGACTGACTCATAGGGTGGTGTCGACGTCGTAGAGGCGGTGGCAGCGGCGAGCGTCTATGCCGCCTGCCGGTGCAACGGCCGAACCCTCCCACTCGCGGACGTCGTCGCGGCCGCACGCGTCGGCGAGAATCGCGTGACCAACGCCTACGCAACCCTGAACGAGGAACTCGGACTGCCAGCCCAGCCGATGCAGCCTCATGCGTATCTCCCACGTCTCGCCTCCAGTCTCGACGTTCCGGACGCGGTTCGGCGACAGGCGCGGACGCTCGCAGAGCGGGCTGAAGAGACACAAATCGTCCACGGTGCGTCACCGCCGGGATTCGCGGCAGCCTGCCTCTATCAGGCTGCACAGCGGGCTGACTATCGACTCACGCAGGCCGCGGTCGCCGACGTCGCCGGTGTCGCGGCCAACACAGTTCGCGGGCATCGCGATACACTCCGTAACGAACTCCAGTAAGGCACTGTCCGGGTTGTGGACGGCCGGTAGCGGAACGTAGTCTTAAGTTGATTCAAGGAAACCACCCAATATGAGCAATTGGCAGGAACTCTCTGCAGACGTCCTGAGTGGAAGCGAGTATACGAACGCTGAACGTGGTTGGCGAAACACGGAAACCAATGCAGAAGTCGTCGTGTACGGCGTCGAGGGGACCGGAATGGAGGACATTACAGACAAAGAGTGGGCGGTACAGCATCCAGCTGACGAAAATGACGAGCACACCCACTTCTTCGACGATCTAGACGCTGCTGTCGACTACGCGGAGAGATATGTTGGGGAAAATCCGTCGCCTGTCGCAGAGTTCTAGATCTCGGTAGCTGGGTATCTTTGTCCGGCTTCGAAAAGCCAGGACGACTATTCGATGGTTAGCTGAAGGCCACTAGGCTCTTGGCGGGGCGCCGAGAGGGCAGAGTATGGAACGCAGGCGTCCGGTTGTGGTCCTCGCTGTCGTCGCGCTCGTCCTCCTCGCGGGCTGTGCTGGTGGTGGACTACAGGAGAACTCGCTGACGGCGACACAGCAGTCGACGACCGGTGTCCAAACACAGACGGTGAACGGCTCGGTCGACGTCCACTTCATCAACGTCGGCCAATCTGTGAGCACGCTGATCGTCGGGCCGTCCGGTGAGACGATGCTCGTCGATACGGGGCATTATCGCGATGACGGCGAGTACGTCCTCGAGTACCTGAAAGCGCACAACATCACGCGGATCGACTATCTGGTGACCTCCCACAATGACGCCGACCACATCGGCGGCAACGCCCAAGTCATCGAGTACTACGAGACGCAAGCGAACGGAATCGGCGCCGTCTATGATCCGGGTATTGCGGCGAGCACACAGACGTATCAGGCATATCTCGACGCCGTCGAGCAGTACAACGTCACGCTCTACGAGACGCGTGCCGGCGACCAGATTCCCTTCAAGGGTGTGAACGTCTCCGTCCTAGGGCCGCCCGAACCCTACCTCGAGGACGGGGCTCGAAACGAGAACAGTATCGTGCTCAAACTCGGCTTCGGCCAGACAAGCTTCCTCCTTACTGGTGATGCCGAGCAGGCCGAAGAGGAGTACCTCGTCAACACCTATGGCGACCGGTTGAACGTGACGGTGCTCAAAGCCGGCCATCACGGCAGTGCGTCCAGCACCGGAACCGCGCTACTCGACGTGGCGTCACCGAAAGCCGTCATCGTTTCGAGCGGCTGGAACAACCAATACGGCCATCCGGCCACCGAAACGCTTGAACGGCTCGCAGCGCGCGATCTCCCGACGTATTGGACGGCGACACACGGCACGATCGTCTTGACGAGCAATGGCACCACAGTCACGGTCAAGACTCAGCAGGCCGCACCGACTGACCCGATGGCGCTTCGCGACGGCGAGCCAATCGAGCCAGGCACATTGACAGGCGTCGAGATTCGGGCAGTCCTCCGTGGGAGTGGTGACTGGCAGGCACCGACCACGACGACGAGTACGGACAGCACGACGACCGTCGCTGATGGTGGTGTTGATCCGACGACGCTCGACGTCGTCGACGTCCAAGCCAACGCCCCGGAGGGCCAGCCGGCAACGGCCGAATACGTCGTCTTCAAGAATACCGGCAACGCCACACTCGACCTGGGTGGGTGGACAGTCGCCGACAGCGCTGACCATACGTATACGATTCCCGACGGCGTCACACTCCCGCCCAATGAGACGATTACCCTGCATACATCCGTCTTTAGTTAAGCGAGAAACCGCGTGATAGCGGCGGCTTATCGAGGCATCTTTCGGAAGGAA